>NZ_JAIQLH010000330.1 GCF_020037025.1 Streptomyces huiliensis
CACGACGCGGGGGTGGTCCACCGGGACCTGAAGCCGTCGAACATCCTGCTCTCCCCCAAGGGCCCGCGGATCATCGACTTCGGCATCGCCTGGGCGACGGGTGCCAGCACCCTGACGCACGTCGGCACGGCGGTCGGCTCGCCCGGCTTCCTCGCGCCCGAGCAGGTGCGGGGCGCGACGGTCACGCCGGCGACGGACGTCTTCGCGCTGGGCGCCACGCTGGCCTACGCCTCGACCGCGGACTCCCCCTTCGGGCAGGGCAGTTCGGAGGTCATGCTCTACCGCGTGGTGCACGAGGAGCCGCAGCTCATGGGGGTGCCGGACGCGCTGGCGCCGCTGATCCTCGCCTGTCTGGCGAAGGATCCGGAGGAGCGTCCGTCCACGCTCCAGCTGTCGTTGCGGCTGAAGGAGATCGCGGCGCGCGAGGCGCACGGGCTGCCCGACGGGCGTCGGGTGCCGTCCCGGCGCGAGCCCGAGCGGCCCTCCGGCCGGCGGACCACGGATCCGGCGCACCAGCCGACCGAGCCGCGCCCGGCCGCCGCCGCGCAGGGCGGTTCCTCCCCCGCC
>NZ_JAIQLH010000331.1 GCF_020037025.1 Streptomyces huiliensis
CGGACGCCGGAAGCGGTCAGCACCGGGCGTCGGAAGCGGTCGGCACCGGACGCCGGAAGCGGTCAGCGCGCCCCGTGCCCCGGCGCCACCGCCTCGATCCTGCGCGCGAGTTCGATGTCCAGGCCGGTCACCTTGCCGCCCACGCTGTGCGTGTTCACGGCGACGCCGACCTTGTCGTACCCGAGGACGACCTCGGCGTGGTGCCCCAACTCCTCCTGGATCACCGCGATGTGCAGCACCAGGGCCGCCGCCGGGAGGTGCCCGGCGAAGGCGTAGGTACGGCGCAGCAGCAGCCCGTCCGTCGTCCAGCCGGGGAGCTCCCGGAGGCGCTCCTCGACGTCCTGCTGCGACAGCGGTTCCACCGTCATGACGGCTCCTCCTCGTCGGACCCTCGTCCCGTCCCGTTACCCCAAGGCTCCCACGGGGCGCGGGTTATTTCGCGGCAGCCCGGAGGACGGCGGGTTACGGTCGCACGCATGACGATTACTGCGACCCCGGCGGCCCCGCAAGTGGGAGCGCTCCTGCGCTCCTGGCGGAACCGCCGTCGGATCAGCCAGCTGGAGCTGGCCCTTCGCGCGGACTCCTCGGCCCGGCACATCAGTTTCATCGAGACGGGCCGGTCCCGGCCGAGCGAGGAGATGGTGCTGCGCCTCGCCGACCACCTGGACATACCCGTGCGGGAGCGGAACGCCCTGCTCATGTCGGCCGGTTACGCCCCGCGCTACCCCGAGCGGTCGCTGGACGACCCGGCGCTGAGCGAGATGCGCGAGTGCCTGGACGTCCTGCTGCGCGGTTACGAGCCGTTCCCCGCGCTGGTCGTCGACGGTACGTACCAGGTGGTGGCGGCCAACCGGAGCGTCCCCCTGCTGCTGGAGGGCGTCGCCGAGGAGCTGCTGACGCCGCCGCTGAACGCCATGCGGCTGACCCTGCACCCGCGGGGCATGGCGCCGCGCATCCGCAACTTCCTGGAGTGGCGCTGCCACCTGCTGCACCAGATGGACCGCCAGCTCGCCCTGATGCGGTCGGCGCCGCTGCGCGCCCTGTACGACGAGGTCACCGGCTTCCCGATGCCGGACCCCTGCGGCGAGGAGCGGATGGCCGACCGGCGCGCCCCGGTCGCCCTGCCGCTGGTGATCGAGGTCGGCGGCCGGACGCTGTCGTTCGTCTCGACCATCGCCACCTTCAACACCCCGCTGGACGTGACCGTCTCGGAACTCGCGCTGGAGACCTTCCTCCCCGCCGACCCGGAGACGGCCGCGCACCTGCGGAGCCTCACGCCGTAGCGGGCACCCGGTCGAGGAACCCGAGGACGCTGCGGATCCGGCCGTCCTCGGCGAGCACCGCCACGTCGGAGCCGGAGACGGGCGCGGAGCCGTCGGCGGTCGACACCAGCTCCCAGGCGAAGCGGACGGTGTTGTGGTGCCCGTCCACGGCACCGGTCGGCCGGAACTCGAAGCCCGGGAACTGCTCGTGGGCCCCGGCGATCACGGCGGTGATGCCCTCGTGCCCGGCGACGTCGGCCAGCGGGTCGGTGTACGAGCCGTCCTCGGTCCAGGCGGCGGCGACGGCCGCGGCGCGGGTCTCCGCGTCGGCGTTCCAGGCGGCGAGGTAGCGGGTGACGGCGTTCTCGTAGACGGACATGGTGAACTCTCTTTCCGAAGAGGGGGCTTGGGGCCTCGAGCTTGGGGCCTAGGGCTTGGGGGCTCGGGCTTGGGGCCTCGGGCTTGGGGGCTCGGGCTTGGGGCCTCGGGCTTGGGGGCCTCCGAACCCGAGCGCCCGGGTCCGGAGGCATGCCCACAGCCTGCCGTGCGCCCGGGCGGACGGCGATTACCTCCCAGGTAGTGGCCCGATGCGGAAGCCGGCCTTCACCCCGTGGCGCCGATGCCCGCGTCCCGCGCGCACAGTGCCGCCTGGACCCGGTTGCCCACCTCCAGCGCCGCCAGGATCCGGCTGACGTGCGCCTTCACCGTGCTCTCCCGCATGCCCAGCGCGGTGGCGATCCCGGCGTTGGAGGCGCCGCCGGCGAGCAGGGCGAGGACGTCGGTCTCGCGGGGCGTCAGCCGCTCCACCCGGGCCCGGGCCGCGCGGCCGGAGGACCGGGCGGTGTCGTGGTAGCGGTCGATGAGGCGGCGGGCGGCGTGCGGGTGGAGCATGGCCTGGCCGGCGGCGACGACCTCCACGGCGCGGACGATCTCGGCGGGGTCGGTGTCCTTGAGCAGGAACCCGGAGGCGCCGGCCGCCAGCGCGTCGTACACGTACTGGTCGAGGTCGAAGGTGGTGAGCACGACGACCTGCGGCGGGTCCGGCAGGGCGCGCAGCCGCCGGGTGGCCTCGATGCCGTCGACGCGCGGCATCCGGACGTCCATGAGCGCGACGTCGATCCGGTGGGCGCGGGCCAGGTCGAGGGCCTCGGCGCCGTCGGCGCCCTGGGCGGCGACGGTGATGCCGGGGGTGTCGTCGAGGATGTCGGCGAGGGCGAGCCGGACGAGCCGGTCGTCGTCGACGATCATGGTTCGGATCATGCCGCTCCCGTGTCTCCCGTTCCCGCGGGTCCCGTTCCCGCGCGTGCCGCTCCCGCGGGTCCCGTTCCCGCGGATGCCGCGCCCGTGTGTGCCGCAGCCTGCCGGCCGGTCCCGGGCAGCGTCGCGGTCATGCGCCAGCCACCCCGGTCCGACGGCCCGTACTCCAGCCGGCCGCCGAGCGCCGTGACGCGCTCGGTGAGCCCGATCAGACCGTATCCGCTGCCGAAATCGGCGGCTTCGGACGGGGTGCCCGCGTCATTGCGGACGTCCACGGCGGATTCCGCCGTTCCGTAGCGGACGGTGACCCGGGCGGGCGCGCCGGCGGCGTGTTTGCGGGCGTTGGTCAGGGCTTCCTGGACCACGCGGTGGACGGCGAGGCGGTGGCTGACCGGGACGGACTCGGCGTCGCCGGCGAGGTCCGCCTCGACCGTCTGCCCGGCGGCGCGCGCCTCGGCGAGCAGTTCGGAGAGCTCGCGCAGGCCCGGTTCGCGCCGGTCGGCGGCGTCCGGCCCGTCCTCGGTGTGGCGCAGGGCGCCGAGGACGTCGCGGAGGTCGGCGAGGGCCTCGGTGGAGGTGGTGCGGAGCAGGTCGAGGCGTTCGGCGACCGGTTCGGGGAGGCCGGCGGCGCGCCGGCGCAGGGCTCCGGCGTGCAGGGCGAGGACGGTGAGGCGGTGGGCGAGGACGTCGTGCATCTCGGCGGCGATGCGGGCGCGTTCGGCGAGCCGGGCCTGTTCGGCACGGAGGCCGCGTTCGACGCGGAGCCGCTCGACCTGGTCGTCGAGGGCGGCGACCAGCCGCCGGTGGCTGCCCGCCCACAGGCCGAGCGCCAGCGCGAGGGCCAGGGGCATGAAGGGGCCGTAGAGGTGGAGGGTCCACAGGTTCCGCCCGGGGTCGGCGAGGCGGTTGCCGGCCAGTGCGGCCGCCGCGCACAGCAGGGCGGGGACGAGCCGGCCGCGCCGGGCGGTGCGGAAGAGGACGACGAGCAGCGGCGGGACAATGCCCAGCACGGCGGCGGTGGCGACCGTCACGGCCGCGGCGAGCGGGAGGAACCGCCCGCGCAGGGCCACGGCGGCGGTCGCGGCGAGGGCGAGCGCGGCCTCCCAGGCGAGCCAGTGGCCGTCCGCGCGGACGTACGCCTCCTGGACGGACAGGTAGCCGACCAGGGCCACGAGCAGGGCTTCGGCCCACCGGGGCCACGTCCGATCGGTCTTGGTGAACACGCGCCCAGACTAGACACGGGTTCCGGGCGGCGGCCTCCGCCGACCGGGGGCGCCAACCCCCGACTTCGGTAGGGGGTCGGCGGGTCGGTTCGGCCGATGGACGGGCGGTCTCCGGTTCCTAGCGTCGTGGCCATGAACCCGATCGCCCGTACCCTCGGCCCCGACGTCACCGGCAGCAGCGCCCGTACCTCGACACCCGCCCGTACCCCGTCCCCCGCTCCCCCGGCCGGCCCGCTCGCCTTCCTCCGCGAGGCGACGCGCACCTTCAGGACCACCGGCGCCATCGCCCCCAGCGGTCACAGCCTGGCCTGCCGGCTGGCCCAGCCGCTGACGGAGGCGGACCGGCGGGACCGGCAGGGCGGGCGGGACGGGCGACCGCGGGCGGTGCTGGAGGCGGGCGCCGGGACGGGCACGGTCACCCGCGTGCTGGCGGAGCTGCTGGACCGGCCGGGCGACCGGCTCGACGTCGTCGAGCTCAACCCCCGGTTCGTCCGGATGCTGGAGGGACTGATGGGGACGGATCCGGCCATGGTGGCGGCCGGTGACCGCATCCGGCTGCTACCGGAGTCGATCACGGACCTCGATCTGGGCGAACACCGCTACGACACGATCGTTTCCTGCCTGCCGTTCACCAACTTCGCGCCGGAGACGGTCGAGGCGATCCTCGCGCAGTACCTGCGCGCGCTCGTCCCCGGCGGGCACCTGACCTTCTTCGCTTACCTGGGCACCCGGCACCTGCGCGCCCTGACGAGCACGCGGACCGAGGCCCGCCGGCACCGGGCGGTGGACGCGGTGCTGGACGCGTACACGTCCCGGTACGGCGTCGGGCGGCACGTCGTCTGGGACAACGTGCCGCCCGCTCGCGTACACCACCTGCGTGCCCCGGCCGATCACCACGGCGCCGCGTGCGCCCTGTGGGACCGCTGAGGGCACCCGGTCCGCCGGAGGTCCGTCATCCCCGGGGTGCTCAGCGCCCGGCGGCCGCCTCCGGCTCGGGAGCCGCGGCCTCGGCGGACCCCGGAGCCGCGGACTCCCCGGACGCGGCCCGCCGCTCCGCCGTCCCGTCGGGCCGCTCCGGCGAGCGGCGGGCCGCCATCCACACGTAGACGAGCACGCCCGCGAAGAGGAACAGCACGCCCTGGTAGACCGCCTTGTAGCCGGCGCCCGCGACCAGCCAGAAGGAGAAGGCGAACGCGCCGAGCGCCAGCACCAGGTCGCGGGTCAGCCGGCCGCCGTGGACCCGGTCGCGCCGGCCCGTGAGCAGGAAGTACACCTGGGCGGCGGCGGCCAGCAGGTACGGCACGGTCGCGGAGAACGTGGTGACCAGCACCAGGATCTCGAAGACCCCGCCCGCGCCCGACACGTAGTTGATCACCGTCAGCAGGGTGGCCAGCACGGACGCGGCGAGCACGCCCGCCGTCGGCACCCCGCGCCGCTTGCGCGCGAACACGGCCGGGAACAGGCCGTCCTTCGCCGCCGCGTACGGGGCCTGGGCGCTCATCAGCGTCCAGCCGTTGAGCGCGCCCACGATGGAGATCACGGCCGCGGCGGCGATCAGCGTGCCGCCCCACTCCCCGCCGAACATCGCGTTCACGGCGTCGGAGAAGGGCGCCGAGGAGCCGACCAGCTCGCCGTGCGGCACGGTCCCGAAGACGGCGACCGTGCCCAGCAGGTACACCACGGCCGCGCCGATGGTGCCGAGCACGCTCGCCCGGCCGACGTTGCGCTCCGGGTCGCGGACCTCGCCCGCGCTCATCGCCGCCGACTCGACGCCGACGTAGCTGTAGAGCAGGATCGCCGCGGACGCGGAGAGGCCGCCGGCCCAGTTCCCGCCGCCCTCCGTGAAGGAGCCCAGGTTGGCCGGGTCGAAGTAGAACAGCCCGACGACCGCCACGAACAGCAGCGGGACGAACTTCAGCACCGTGGAGACCAGCTGGACGGCCCCCACCCAGCGGGTGCCCGCCAGGTTGGCCAGGGCCGGCAGCCACAGCATCAGCAGGGCGACGGCCAGGTCGCCGCCCATCGAGCCCTTCCCGCCCGTCAGCGCGTGGAAGTAGCCGACGCCGGCCACCGCGAGCGCGGCGTTGCTGACCCAGGTCATGGTCCAGTACGACCACGCGGAGAGGAACCCGGCGAAGTCGCCGAACGCCTCGCGCGCGTAGACGTACGGCCCGCCGGTCCGCGGATGCCGCTCCGCGAGCCGGCCGAAGACCAGGGCGAGCGCGATGGCCCCCACCGTCAGCACGCCGAAGGCGAGCAGGCTGACGGTGCCGTACGGGGCGACGGAGGCGGGCAGCAGGAAGATGCCGCCGCCGATGATGTTCCCCATGACCAGCGCTATCGCCGTGGGGAGGCCGAAACGGCGCGCGGGGGTGCCGTCGGTTTCGTGCATGGGGTGGTGCGCCTCTCATCCTGCGGGCAGGTCGCAGATCCGTGCGACTTCAGCACATGGTGACCAGTGCGGGGCGCGGCGCAAAATCGCTCTTTTTTGTCCCGCGGAGGGCGCCCGTCCGCCGTAAAAGGTCCAGTTCGGCGCGGCGCCGGCCGTGATTCGTCCACCCCGCCCCGAACGGGCGGGCGGAGGGTTCCGGCCATCCGTTCAGGAGGAACGGGACCTTCTGTCCGCTTCCTCCCCGCCGCCGGGGCAACGTTCCCGAGATCGTCCACGTCTCAGAGGTCAACGCTCGTCGACCGAGCCCGTTCCCGCCCGTCCACGCGCACGCCCGCCCGCACGCCCGTCCACCCGCACGCCCGTCCACCCGCACGCCCGCAGGAGGGACCCGCCATGATCAGTGGTTACCGGGACGTCACCCCCGAGGCCATCGCGGAACTCTACGACCGCTACAGCGAACGGACCGCCGCGCTGCTCGGCGGCAGCATCCACTTCGGCCACTGGCCGGATCCGGCGGACGACGCCTCCGTCGCCGCCGCGTCCGGCCGGATGACCCGGTTGATGACCGACGCCCTGGAGGTCGGGCCGGGCGACCGCGTCCTGGACGCCGGCTGCGGCACCGGCCGCCCCGCCCTCCAGCTCGCCCGCGCCACCGGCGCCGCCGTCACCGGCATCACCCTCAGCGGCGAGCAGGTCCGCCTGGCGTCCGCCGCGGCGGACGCCGAGGGGCTGTCCGGCCGCGTCTCCTTCCGACTCGCCGACGCGGCCGATCTCCCGTTCCCGCCCGGCTCGTTCGACGGGGCGTGGCTCTTCGAGTCCCTCCTCCACATGCCCGATCCCGGGCGCGTCCTGCGCGGGATCCACGACGTGCTGCGGCCCGGGGCCCGGCTCGCCATCGCCAACGTGGTCGAACGCGCACCGCTGCCGGCCGCGAGCCGCCCGGCCCTGGACACCTTCTGCGAACTCAACCGGATCGCCGCGATCCTGCCGCTCGCCGGCTACCCGGCGCTGATCGCCGACGCCGGACTGGCCGTGGAGAGCGTCACGGACGTCTCGGACCACAGCGTTCCGCAGACCTTCCACGCCCTCTGCACGGCCCTCCGGGCGGCCGGACCCGACGATTCCACGGAGGACCGGGAGGAGTGGGAGGCCATGGTGACGGCGATGGAACGGCTCGCCGTCACCCCCGAGGTCGGCTACGCGATCGTCGTCGCCTCAAAACCGCTGCGACCGCTGCGACCGGAGTGACCCGAGTGACCCCTCCGCCGCTCAGAGATGGCGCGCCAGGATCCCGAAGTACCCCCGCTGCCCGGCCGCGTTGGGGTGGAACGCCTCCCAGAACGCCGGCTGGGCCGGGTGGATCCACGGCGCGCCGGTACACGCCCCGTGCCCGGCGAAGGCCCGGCGCGCGTCGAGGTACGTGAAGCGCGCGGCCCGGGCGCGGTCGGCGATCACCGCGTCCAGGTGGTCGAGGGCCCGGTCCATCCGCCGCGCGTTCGGCGGGGAGGGGACCAGGCAGGAGGGGCCGCCGAAGAGGTACGGGTAGCCGAGCACCACGACCCGTGCCCGCGGCGCCCGTTGGGCGATCGCGTGGTACGCGGCGTCCAGCCGGCGGGGCAGGGAGCGGTCCATCTCGGCCTCGGCCCGGTCGGTCGCGGCGTCGCACGTGCCGGGCAGGCCCACGGTGCAGGCGAGCATGACGCCGGAGTAACCCACGTCGTTGCCGCCGAGCGTCAGGGTGACGAGCCGGGTCCCCGGGTCGAGCACGCCGACCTGCTTGCGCAGCACGTCCTCGCTGGTGGCCCCCGCGCAGGCGGGGAACCGGAAGTCGCGCACCCCGTGGGCCGCGGCCCACAACGGGCCGTGGGCGCGCGGGCTTCTCAGACAGAGCCCGCTCAGCGGGTCGTACGGGCCGGCGCCGACGCCGGACGAGTACGAGTCGCCGAGGACGGCGTACGAACCGGCGGGTCCGGCGGCGACAGCGGGCGGCGGCGCCGACCAGAGCAGGGCCGAGGCGGCGGCGAGGACGGCGGCGAGCCGGGAGGCGCGGAACGGGGAGGCACGGAACGGAGACGCACGGAAAGTCGGACGCAAGGAAGCTCCCTGGGTCGTGAACGATGCGCCGTTCCTACCACTCCCAAGAGCCCCAAGAGGGCCCGAGCGTGGCCCGATTCACCTCTAAGGGGCGCGGGAATGGGCAGGATGCCCCCATGACGATCACCCTGCGCACCCCGCGACTGACGCTGCGCCGCTGGCGCGAGGACGACCTCGAACCGATGGCGGCCATCCAGGCCGATCCGGACGTGATGCGGTGGATCAGGGACGGCTCGGTCCAGGACCGCGCCCAGACGGCCGCGTCGATCGCCGCCTGGGAACGGGAGTGGGAGGAGCGCGGCATCGGCCTGTTCGCCGCCGAGCTCCGCGAGGACCGCCGGCTGATCGGCTTCGTCGGCCTCTCCGTACCGCACTACCTGCCGGAGATCCTGCCCGCCGTCGAGATCGGCTGGCGCCTCGGCCGGCCCTTCTGGGGGCGCGGCTTGGCGACGGAGGGGGCCCGCGCCGTGCTGGACTTCGCGTTGCGGGACCGGGGGTTGGCGCGGGTGGTCAGCGTGCACGCGGTGGGGAACGACGCTTCTGAGCGCATCATGCGGAAGCTTGGCATGCGGTGTGAGCGGGAGACTCGGCATCCGCTGTCGGGGGCGGCGCTGCGGGTGCACGTGCTGGAGGCTCGGCCGTAGGGGGTTCGCCCCGGTCCCGCCCTTTCGCCGTTTCTTGCAGGGGCTGCGCCCCCACACCCCCCAGGGCGGGCTATTCAGCCCGTCCGGCGTTTGAGGACAACCGCGCGGAGCGCGGTTTCAGGGGGTCTGGGGGCTCGCCCCCAGGAATCGGCGAAGGGGAGGGACCGGGGCACAGCCCGCCGCAGGCGAGCCCGCGCAGCCCCCGCTTGCGGCCGCACTCCCGCCGTGCCTACCGTGAAACGAACGCCGCGCTCCGCACGGCCACTTAAGGCC
>NZ_JAIQLH010000332.1 GCF_020037025.1 Streptomyces huiliensis
AGCCCGCGCAGCCCCCGCTTGCGGCCGCACTCCCGCCGTGCCTACCGTGAAACGAACGCCGCGCTCCGCACGGCCACTTAAGGCCACACCTCCCCGCCCCTCCGGGAGGAGACGCCGCATGACGCAGGTCGTCCGCCGACCACCCGGCAAATCCCGCCCCCGCCCCGCCCCCGTGGCCACCCTCCCCCTCCGTCGGGCGGCGGCCGCGCTGCACTGGGCGGTGCTGTCGCGGAGCCACCGCCGCACGGTCCGCCGGGAGGCGCGGCACGGGGCGCCGCGCCCGGGCAAGTGGCGCCGCTGGAACTCGTACACGGCCGTCTCGCGCGCCTGCTGCCTGCTGATCGCGCTGGTGGTGGCCGCCTGGTGTGTGGAGGGCGTGTACATCGTCGTCACCGGGGAGACGACGCCGTTCGAGACGTGGCGCAAGGGGAACGCGGGGTTCGACGCGCTGATCCGCTTCGTCGGGCCGGTGCTGACGGCCGGGATCGCCTCGGCGGCGTTCCTGATCTGCTGGTACAGCTGGACGAAGCGGCGCTACCTGGCCAAGGCCCGGCACAGGCCGCACGCGCTGGTGCCCACGGCCGGGCCGGACACGGCGGAGATCGTCGGCCGCCAGGAGGTGGCGCAGGTCATCGCGGAGCGGCTGCGCGACCGGGCCACCCGCCGGCCGTACCTGCTGGTCGGCGGCCTGGGGACGGGCAAGACGGCGGTCCTGGTGCGGCTGACGGAGATGCTGGCCCGGCAGGGCGCCGTGCCGGTACCCGTCCGGCTGCGGGACACCGCGGACCAGGGCGAGCTGGACTTCGAGAAGCTGGCCCGCCGCCGGTTCGCGGAGGAGGCGCCGCAGGGCATCCTGGCGCGCAGCAAGAACGAGCGCGTCTGGCAGCAACTGCTCGCGGACGACAAGCCGGTGGTCATCGCGGACGGGCTGGAGGAGGCGGTGCTCGGCGAGCGGTTCCAGGACGACCGGGACAACATCATCCGGCGGGCCATCGAGCGCGCCTACGAAGAACGCCTCCCGCTGGTCATCGCGTCCCGGCCGCACACGCCGCTGGAGGGGACGCACGCCGCGATCATCGAGCTGGAGCCGCTCAGCGAGGAGGAGGCGCTGCACTTCGTGGAGGACCGCGCCGCCGAGTCGGACGAGCGCCGCCTCGACTGGATCGTGGAGACGGCGGAGGCCACCGAGTCGCCGCTCTACCTCCAGATCGCCCGGGAGCTGCACCGCCACCGCACGCTGGAGCGCGACCGGCCGCGCAACGACCCGCACCGGCTGGACACCCGCAGCTGGGACCGGTCCACGCTGCGGCTGTGGCTGCTGGAGACCTGGTACCACGCGCTGGCCGAGGGCCGGCTGCGGGAGGACGTCGGGCTGACGACGCCGGAGCGCCGGGACACCCTGGAGGCGGTCTCCGCGCTGGCCTGCGCCGGGCTGCTCCAGGACAAGCTGGAGGTCGGCTTCGGCGACCTGCTGGACGGGGACGTGCACCCGAGTCCGGTCCGGCGGGCCGGGGCGAC
>NZ_JAIQLH010000333.1 GCF_020037025.1 Streptomyces huiliensis
CCCGGCGGAACCCGGCGCCGAGCCCGGCCGGCCGGGCGGGCCCGCCGACGGCACGGACCCCGGCGGCGTGAACGGCGACGCGAACGGCGCGGCCGACTCGGCCGCCGACGACGACACCGACACCGACACCGGCGCCGCCTACGCCGGCCACGCCGGTCCGCGGCCGCGCATCGTCACCCGGGCCGGCTGGGGAGCCGACGAGTCGATCCGCGAACGCGGATTCGTCTATACCAAGAAGGTGAAGGCGGCCTTCGTGCACCACACCGCCTCCGGCAACGGGTACACCTGCGCCCAGTCGCCCTCCGTCATCCGAGGTATCTACCGGTATCACGTCGTCAGCAGCGGCTGGCGGGACATCGGCTACAACTTCCTCATCGACAAGTGCGGGACCGTCTACGAGGGCCGGGCGGGCGGGGTGGCGAAGCCGGTCAAGGGCGCCCATACTCTCGGTTTCAACACGAACAGCATGGGGATCGCCGTACTCGGCACCTATGGGACCACCAGCCCGGCCAAGGCCGCCGTCAACGCCGTGGCCGCCCTCACCGCCTGGAAGCTCGGCCTGTACAACGCCAACCCCCGCGGCACCACGACCCTGGTGTCCGCCGGCGGGAACCTCTTCAAGAAGGGGGCGAAGGTCAAACTCAAGGTCATCTCCGGACACCGCGACGGCTACTCCACCGAATGCCCGGGCGACCGCCTCTACGGCAAGCTCGGCACCGCCCGCAGCGCAGCGGCCCGGCTCCAGGGCCGCTGACCGGCCCGTAGCGGAGGCGCGCCGTCCGCCAGGTCCGCACCGTCTGCATACACTGGCCGCCGTTCACGGCCCGGCCCCACCAGGAAGCAGAGACGAACACGTTGACTGAACCGCATCAGCCGCCTCCGCGCGAAGCGATCCTCCTGGTCGGCGGCAAGGGCACCCGGCTGCGTCCGCTCACCGTGCACACGCCCAAGCCCATGGTCCCGGCGGCGGGGGTGCCCTTCCTCACCCACCAGCTGGCCCGGGCCCGGGCGGCGGGCATCGAGCACATCGTGCTCGCCACCTCCTACCTGGCCGAGGTCTTCGAGCCGTACTTCGGCGACGGCTCGGCGCTCGGCCTGCACCTGGAGTACGTCACCGAGGTCGAACCCCTGGGCACCGGCGGCGCCATCCGCAACGTCGCCCACCGACTGCACTCCGGCCCCGGCGACCCCGTGCTCATCTTCAACGGCGACATCCTCACCGGCCTCGACATCGAGGCCCTGATCTCCACCCACCGCACGGCGGGCGCGGACGTCTCCCTGCACCTCACCCGGGTCGCGGACCCACGGGCGTTCGGGCTGGTGCCCACGGACCCGGACGGGCGCGTCACCGCCTTCCTGGAGAAGCCGCAGACGCCCGAGGAGATCGTCACCGACCAGATCAACGCCGGCGCCTACGTCTTCAACCGGTCCGTGATCGACACCATCCCGGCCGGCCGGCCGGTCTCCGTCGAGCGCGAGACCTTCCCCGGCCTGCTGGCCGACGGCGCCCACCTGCACGGCATGGTCGACTCCACCTACTGGCTGGACCTCGGCACCCCGCAGGCGTTCGTCCGCGGCTCCGCCGACCTCGTCCTCGGCCGCGCCCCCTCCCCGGCGGTCCCCGGCCGCTGCGGCGAGCGGCTGGTGCTGCCCACCGCCGAGGTGGCCCCCGACGCCAAGCTCATGGGCGGCACGGTGATCGGCGCCGGCGCCCGGGTGGAATCCGGCGCCCGGGTCGACGGCAGCACGGTCCTCGACGGCGCGGTCATCGAGGCGGGCGCCTCGGTCCGCGACTCCCTCGTCGGCGCGGGGGCGCGCGTCGGGGCGCGTACGGTCCTGGACGGCGCGGTCGTCGGCGACCACGCGGAGATCGGCCCCGACAACGAGCTCCAGGCGGGCGCCCGGGTGTGGTGCGACGCGCGCATCCCGCGCGGCGCGATCCGCTTCTCGTCGGACCAGTAGGCCGCGTCCTCACAGAGTTACCCTGGCCGGATGGCCACCCGTACCTGGGCCCCGCCGGGCCCCCTCGACCTGGGACGCACCCTCGGCGTCCTGGCGCGCGGCCCCGGCGACCCCGCGTACCGCGTGGCCCCGGACGGCGCCGTCTGGCGCGCCAGTCGCACCCCCGAGGGCCCGGGCACGATCCGTATCGCCGCGCGCGGCGGCGAGGTGCGCGCCGAGGCGTGGGGCCCCGGCGCGGACTGGCTCCTCGACACCCTCCCCGCGCTCCTCGGCGCGGACGACGACCCCGCCGCGTTCGTCCCGCGCCACCGCCTCCTGCACGAGGCGCACCGCCGCCACCCCGGCCTGCGGCTGGCCCGCACCGGGCTGGTGCTCGAGTCGCTGATCCCCTCGATCCTGGAACAGAAGGTCACCAGCGACGAGGCGTACCGCGCCTGGCGGCTGCTCCTCCAGCGGCACGGCGAACCCGCGCCGGGCCCCGCCGACGGGCCCGCCGGCCGCATGCGCGTCATGCCCGACGCCCGCGCCTGGGCCCTCCTCCCCTCCTGGGAGTGGCACCTGGCCGGCGTCGACGGCAAGCGCTCGGCGACCGTCGTCCGCGCGGCCCGCGTGGCCGCCCGCCTCGAAGAGGCCGCCGCGATGGACGCCGAACAGGCCGCCGCCCGCCTCTGCCTCGTCCCCGGCATCGGCCCCTGGACGGCGGCCGAGACCCTCCAGCGCAGCAACGGCGCTCCGGACGCGGTGACCGTCGGCGACCTGCACCTGCCGAAGACGATCGGCTACGCGCTCACCGGTGCCCGGGGCACCGACGACGCCGCCATGCTCTCCCTCCTCGCCCCCTACGCCGGGCAGCGGCACCGTGCCTGCCGCCTCGTCCTCCTGACGGGCGTCCGCCCGGAACGCCGGGCGCCGCGCTTCTCGGTGAACGACATCAGGGGCCTGTAGCCCTCCAGCCCGTCCGGCGCTTGAGGACGCCAGCCCCCTCAGCCCGTCCGGCGCTTGAGGACGCCAGCCCCCTCCAGCCTGTCCGGCGTTTGAGGACAACCGCGCGGAGCGCGGTTTCGGGGGCGCGGGGGCGGAGCCCCTGCGAGAAACGGTGAAAGGGCGGGGCCGGGGCAACCTCCCCTCACCCGCACGGTTGCCGGCGGGCTCGGCCCAGGGGGAGTGTCCCCAGCCCCGCCCCTTCGCCGTTTCCGTGGGGGCAGGCCCCCGCACCCCGCAGCACGCTTCGCGTGCTGTCCTCAAACGCCGGACGGGCTGA
>NZ_JAIQLH010000334.1 GCF_020037025.1 Streptomyces huiliensis
GAGCCCCTGCGAGAAACGGTGAAAGGGCGGGGCCGGGGCAACCTCCCCTCACCCGCACGGTTGCCGGCGGGCTCGGCCCAGGGGGAGTGTCCCCAGCCCCGCCCCTTCGCCGTTTCCGTGGGGGCAGGCCCCCGCACCCCGCAGCACGCTTCGCGTGCTGTCCTCAAACGCCGGACGGGCTGAGGGTGGGCTGGTGCCCTCAGACGCCGGACAGGCCGCGCGCAGTGCTACCGGACCGTCACAAACGCCTCCACATCCCGCTCCGGCCGCTCCCGCGCAGCCCCCGCCGGCCGCCCCACGGCCACGGCCCCCATGGGATCCCAGCCGGCCGGAAGGCCGAGGACGTCCCGGACGACGTCCCGGCAGAACATCGTGGACGACACCCAAGCCGACCCGAGCCGCTCCGAAGCCAGCGCGACCAGGAAGTTCTGGACGCCGGCCCCCATGGCGACGACGAACATCTCCCGCTCGGCCGTACCACGCCGCACGTCGGGATACGTGTGGGAGCCGTCCATGACCAGACACGGCACCACGAGGTAAGGCGCGGAGCGCAGCACGTCACCGCGGCGGACGCGCCGCGCGACGCTCTCCTCGGAGCGGCCGTCGGCCCGCAGGTCGGCGATCCAGGCGTCGCGCATGGCGTCGAGCAGCCGCAGCCGGGACTCGGCGGACTCCAGGAGGACGAAGCGCCAGGGGGTGGTGTGGTGCGGAGCGGGCGCGGTGAGGGCCGCGGCGACCGCGCGGCGGACGGCGCCCGGGTCCACCGGGTCGTCCGTGAACTCCCGTACGGTGCGCCGCAGTCGGACCGCCTCCCGGACGGCCTCCGAGGTGCCCAGCCGGAACATGTCGTCCGCGCCCGAGCGGATCAGCGCCCGCGCACCCGTCGCGTCCTCGGAATCGGAACCGGACACGACGTGCGGCAGACCGCGGACCACCGCCACCGGCAGCCCGGCCGCCTTGCCCTTCACCAGGTCGCCGGCGGCGGCGAGTTCGTCGGCGGTGGCGACGACGGTGGCCGTCAGCGGGTTGCCGTGCGCGTCCGTGCCGCCGCGCAGGTCGTCCAGGACGCGCACGCCGGCCGCGCCGATCGCCATGTCCGTCAGACCGGCACGCCAGGGCCGCCCGGCGGTGTCGGTGATCACCACGCCGACGTCCACGCCGAGCGTGTCCCGCAGCCCGGCGCGCAGGGCGCAGGCGGAGGCGTCCGGGTCCTCGGGCAGCAGCAGGATCGTGCCCTCGGGGGTGTTGGACGCGTCGACGCCCGCGGCGGCCATGACGAGGCCGAGCCGGTTCTCGACGATGCGCAGCGTGCCGCGCCGGGCGACGAGCCGTACGGTCTCGGCGTCGATCGCCGCCTCGCGGTCGGGCGCCGCGGCGACGCGCCCCTCGGCCTTGCTGACGATCTTCGAGGTGACGATCAGGACGTCGCCGTCGGCCAGCCCGGGCAGCCCCTCGGCGGTGGCCGCCGCGGCGATGAGCTTGACCAGGTCGTCGCCGGGCCGGACCTCCGGCAGGCCGGGCAGGGCCCAGACGCGGAACGCGGGAGCCTCGGTCATCGGCCGCGTACCTCCTCGGCCAGGGCGAGGGCCTCGGCGGCCATCGCCGCGGTGGCCGGGACGTCCGTCATCATCAGCGGGACGGCCCGGCAGCGGATGCCGGCGGCCTCCACCTCGGCGGTCCGCGCCGCGTCGACCGTGTCGACGAGCCAGCCGTCGATCAGGTCGGAACCGTAGTGCCGGGCGACCGCCGAGGCCGTCGACTCGACGCCGACGGCCGCCAGCACCTTGTCGGCCATGCCGCGCACCGGCGCGTCGCCGACGATCGGCGAGAGCCCGACGACCGGCGCGTCCGCCGCCGCGACGGCCTCCCGGATCCCGGGGACGGAGAGGATGGTGCCGACGCTGACGACGGGGTTGGAGGGCGGGAAGAGGATGACGTCGGCGGCGGAGATCGCCTCCAGCACGCCGGGCGCCGGCTTGGCCTGCTCCGCGCCGACGGGGATGATCGCGTGCGCGGGCACCGAGGCCCGCAGCCGCACCCAGTACTCCTGGAAGTGCACGGCCTTGCGCGCGCCGCTGCCCTCGGTGCCGTCCGGGTCGTCGATCATCACATGCGTCTCGACGCGGTCGTCGCTCATCGGCAGTAGCCGGACGCCCGGCTTCCACCGCTCGCACAACGCCTCGGTGACGGCGCTGAGCGGGTAGCCGGCGGCGAGCATCTGCGTCCGGACGATGTGCGTGGCGAAGTCGCGGTCGCCCAGCCCGAACCACTCGGGGCCGACGCCGTAGGCGGCCAGTTCCTCCTTCACGGCGAAGCTCTCGTCGGCGCGGCCCCACCCCTGCTCCTCGTGGATGCCGCCGCCGAGCGTGTACATCACCGTGTCGAGGTCGGGACAGACCTTGAGGCCGAAGAGGTGGATGTCGTCACCGGTGTTCCCGATGACGGTGACGTCCGCGTCCGGGGCCGCTGATGTCAGGCCGCGGAGGAAGCGGGCGCCCCCGATCCCGCCGGCCAGAACCACAATGCGCTGCATGCGGGCCAGTCTGTCAGCCCCGGACGGCGCCCCCGAGGGGTGGTATGCCGGGTGTCACCGCACGGGCGCGGCGGACGGGCGGACGCCCTCGACGCGGAGCGGGCGGTGCTGGGGCATCTCGGTCAGGCCGGGGTGGTAGACGTGCAGGCTGACGGCGGGTTCGAGGGACTCGTTGACGACCTCGTGGGCGTAGCCGGGGGCGAAGACCTGCTGGTCGCCCTCGCCGAGCCGGCGCCGGACGGTGGCACCGGACGCCTCGCGCAGCTCGGTCAGCGTGCCCTGGAGCACGGTGAGGACGCCGGAGGAGCGCCCGTGGTCGTGCAGCCCGCTGCCCTGCCCCGGCACCCAGCTCAGCAGCCACACCTCGTAGCCGGGGCCGGTGCGCAGCCGGTGGTACCAGCGGCTGCCGGCGTCGAAGCGGACGAGGCGGGTCCACGCCGCGCGGTCGGCGGCGATGCTCCGGGCCAGTCCGGCGAACTCGGCGACGGTGGCGGGGTGGGCGGCCGGCGGCGGCATGAGGTGGGGGAGGGCGAGCGGGTCGCCGGCGATCTGGACGTCGCTGTTCATGAAAGGGGTTCCTCGGCGGGTGAAGAGGAGGCGCTGTGGCCGGTGAGGGCGGTGGGGGTACGGCGGACGTGCGCGCGGACGGCGGACCGGCCGGGCGGACGGTGGATCGGCCGCACGGGTGCCGCGACGGAGCGCGGGACGCGGCGCGGAGCCGGACCGGAGAAGTAAGGAAAGGAGAAGCTCAGCCGGAGCTCTGCGGCATCAACAGCTGGAACAGCGACAGCGCGCCTGAACGGCACAGCGCGACCCGTAGGAACGGGTCAGGCCGGGGATCCCCGGGACGGACGTCCGGGCGGACGTCGGGGAGGGTGCGGTCGCGAGCATGCTGACAAGGAGACCGGCATCCGCGGCGCCGTGTCAACCGGATGTCCGGTTTGATGCCAATCTTTCACCTCATCCGGTAGGGGAGAACGGAGAAAGGTTTGTCTCGTGGGGTCACGGGACAGTCGCCCGGCATCCTGGTGTTCAAACATCGCCCGGTTTCGGGCGATGCAACTGGTCGGCCGCCCGTCGCGTCTCTCCTGAAGACAAGGGAGCCGCGGGACGGCTGTGGCGAGCGAGAGATGTGTCCACTCTTGTGGTGGTTTGGCAACTTTCCGCTCGGCCTTGGTTCCGCAGAGTGAATAAGGGGCTCAATAGCAGATCTCGGCTTGACTGGCCCGGATCGGCGCACTTGTAATTTCACTCGTGTCGTTCTGCCGTACCTGATCACGGCAGCATCACGGGGACGCAATGACAGACGAGGGGCGCACATGACCGAGCTGTTTCAGCAACTGCTGGTCGAGGAGGCGGACGAGGAGCTCGGCTGGCAGGAGCGCGCGCTGTGCGCCCAGACCGATCCCGAGTCCTTCTTCCCCGAAAAGGGCGGATCGACCCGCGAGGCCAAGAAGGTCTGCCTCGCCTGCGAAGTCCGCTCCGAATGCCTCGAATACGCGCTGGCCAACGACGAACGCTTCGGCATCTGGGGCGGCTTGTCCGAGCGCGAACGCCGCCGCCTGAAGAAGGCCGCGGTCTGAGGCGGCTGAGTCCGCGTCACCTCCGGCGCACCGTCTGAGCGTCGCCTTCCCGGCGCCGCCGGCCGAGCGCCGCACAGCAGGGCGCCGCAGTGGCGGACGCCTTGCCGCTCCCGGCCCCTGACGCCGGGTCATCACCGACCGGGTCTCCGATGTACCGGGTCTTCGATGTACCGGGGCTCCGGTGTCCCGGGACCTACGGCCTGGCCGTTCCGGGATCGCATACGACCGTCCTGGAAGCGCATCCGGCCGCACACCGACCGCTCGCCGCGCGACCGGCTCACCGACTCACCGCGCGTCGGCTTCCGCGGCGCGTCGGCTTCCCTCGCGCCGGCACCTCATCGCTCGCCGCCCGCGAGCCGCCGAGCCCGTACGCCCTCTCCGCACCCGAGCGCCGCCGCGCCGCGTTCCACCGCTTCGCGGCCGCACGGGTGCGCCCGCGAGCCGCCGCCCGGGTCCACCTCCGCGCCGCCTCCACACCAGGTCGAACGCCTGATCGGACCGTACGAGCCCGCCGCCCGCGCCCCGTGCCGAGGAGGCGGAGCGGCCCGTTCCCAGCCACTAGTGTGGGGTGCCGTCCGGGACGGCCGACGCCCCTCGGGCGCTCCACCGCAACCCCAGCACCGCCACTGCCACCGCAACCCAAGCACCACCACCGCAGTCCAGCACCGCGGCCGTACCGGGAGCAGCTCCGCCCGCCCCCGCCCGGCCGCCCCCGGCCGGAGGGCCCGTACCCGATGTCCGCGCACAGCGATCCGCCGGTGCACCACCCGGCACCCCCCGCGTTCGACCTCACCCACCCCCCGGCGTTCCCCCGCCACGTCGTCACCGCCGTGCTCGTGGCCCACGACGGCGCCCGCTGGCTGCCCGACGCGCTCGCCGGACTGCTCGGCCAGGAGCGGCCCGTCCAGCGGGCCGTCGCCGCCGACACCGGCAGCGACGACGACTCGGCCCGGCTGCTCGCCGACGCGCTCGGCGCCGACCGCGTCCTGCACCTCGCCCGCCGCGCCGGCTTCGGCACCGCCGTCGACGAGGCCGTCCGCGCGACCCCCGCGCCCACCACCGACGACCTCCCCTACCTCGCCGGCTCCAGCGGCTGGGACCCCGTCAGCCGCACCTGGCGCGACGACCCGCACGACCCCTACGGGTCCCCGGACGCGCACGACCGCGACGCCGAACCCGTCCAGTGGCTGTGGCTGCTGCACGACGACTGCGCCCCCGAGCCCGGCGCCCTCCGCGAACTGCTGCGCGTCGCCGACCAGGAGATCGCCGCAGGACGGCCCGCCGCCGTCCTCGGCCCCAAGCTCCGCAGCTGGTACGACCGCAGGCAGCTCCTCGAAGTGGGCGTCACCGTCGCCCGCGGCGGCCGCCGCTGGACCGGCCTCGACCGCCGCGAACAGGACCAGGGCCAGCACGACCAGGTGCGCTCCGTCCTCTCCGTCTCCACCGCGGGCATGCTCGTCCGGCGGGACGTCTGGGAGGCGCTCGGCGGCTTCGACCCCCGGCTGCCCCTGATGCGCGACGACGTCGACTTCTGCTGGCGCGCCCACGCCGCGGGACACCGCGTCCTCGTCGCCCCCGACGCCGTCCTCCGGCACGCCGAGGCCGCCTCCCGCGAGCGCCGCCCGGTCGACTGCGTCGGCCGCCGGCCGGCCTCCCCGCACCGCGTCGACAAGGCGGGCGCCGTCTACGCGCTGCTCGCCAACACCCGGGCCGCCGCCCTCCCCTACGTGCTCCTGCGGATCGTCCTCGGCACCCTGCTGGGCGCCCTCGGCCACCTCGTCGGAAAGGACCCCGGCCAGGCCCTCGACGAACTCACCGGCCTGGGCCGGGTGCTGCTGCGCCCCGGCCGGATCCGCGCCGCCCGGAGACGCCGTGCCGCCTCCGTCGACGCCAAGGAGCTGCGGCCCCTCTTCCCCCCGCCGGGCGCCACCCTGAGGGTCGCGTTCGAACAGCTGGCGGGCTTCTTCGGGGGGCGGTCCGACCCCGAGGCGAGGTCGGCCGGGCGGCACGGTGCCGTCGAGTCCGGACCCGGCGGCGACGAGGCGGACTTCCTGGAGATCGAGCAGTTCGCCCGGCTGCGGCGGATCGCCCGCAAGCCCGCGCCCGTCCTCTTCACCGTCCTGCTGCTGGTCTCCGCCGTCGCCTGCCGCGGGCTGTACGGCGGCGGCGCGCTCGCCGGCGGCGCCCTGCTGCCCGTGCCGGAGGGCGCGTCCGACCTGTGGTCGCTGTACGCGGACGGCTGGCACGCCGTCGGCACCGGCGGCACGGCCGGCGCCCCGCCGTACCTCGGGGTGCTCGCCGCCCTGTCGACCCTGCTCCTCGGCTCGCCCGACCTCGCCGTCACCCTCTTGCTCGTCTGCTCGGTCCCGCTGGCCGGGCTGGCCGCCTACTTCGCCTCCCGCCCGCTCGTCGACTCCAGGCCGCTGCGGGCCTGGGGCAGCGTCGCCTACGCGTTCCTGC
>NZ_JAIQLH010000335.1 GCF_020037025.1 Streptomyces huiliensis
CCAGGCCGCTGCGGGCCTGGGGCAGCGTCGCCTACGCGTTCCTGCCCGCCGTCACCGGCGCCCTCGCGACGGGCCGGCTGGGCACCGCCGTCCTTGCCGTCCTGCTGCCGCTCGCCGCCCGGGCCGCCGTCGCCGCCGGCGGGTTCCGCTCGCCGGGCGCCCGGCCGGTGTGGCGGGCCGTCTGGACGTACGCCCTGCTCCTGACCGTCGCCACCGCGTTCACCCCGGTGGTGTGGCCGCTCGCCGTCGCGCTCGGCCTCGGCGTCCTCGCCCTGCGCGCCCGGGGCGGCCTCCTCGTCCCGCACGCGCTCGCGCTGCTCGCCGTCGCGGCCACCCCGCTCCTCGCCCTCGCCCCCTGGTCGCTCGGGCTGTTCACCGACCCCGGCCGCTTCCTCGCCGAGGCGGGCACGGAGTACGGCGGCGGCACCGACGCGCCGCTGCACCTGCTGACCGGCGACCCCGGCGGGCCCCGGACCTTCGGCGGGCTGCTGTTCGCCGGCGTCCTCCTCGCCGCGCTCGGCGCGCTGCTCCGCGCCGACCGGCGGGCCGCGGTGGGCACCGCCTGGGCGGTGGCCCTCGCCGGCCTGCTCTGCGCGGCGCTCGTCAACCACACGGTCTGGGCCGGGCCCGCCCTCCTCGTCTACGGCCTGGCACTGACCGCCGCCGCCGTGGTCGGCGCGGAAGGGGCCCGCGAGCGGGTCGCCGCCAAGAGCTTCGGCTGGCGGCAGCCCGTCGCCGGGCTCGTCGCCCTCGCCGCCGCCGCGGGCCCGC
>NZ_JAIQLH010000336.1 GCF_020037025.1 Streptomyces huiliensis
GCGCCGGGGGCGCGGGCGCCGCCCGGAGCCGCCCCGGTCGCGCGCCCTCTCCTGGGTGCTGGGCCTCGGCATCGCCCTCACCAGCGCCGCCGCGCTCAGCCAGGCGGTGGGCCCGGACGGGGCACACGGCCGCTGGCTCGCCGAGGTGAACCGGGCCGGCGGGCGCACCCACCAGCTCACCGTGACGAAGGTGATCGGCAAGCCGCAGGTCACCGGTGCGGCGGAGCGGGACGTCGAGGAGTTCAGCTCCACGATCGTCGTCACCGTGCCGTTCGACTCCGGCCCCCGCCAGGTGACCGTCGACGGCGTACGGACCCAGGGCGAGCTGGAGCAGGGCCGCTCGATCAAGCTGCTCTACGCCCCGAGCCGCCCGGAACTGGGCGTCCGCCCGGCCGCCGACGACGACCTCTCGTCCACCGTCGGCCGCGTCGTGGTCCGGCCGGTGATCTGGCTGCTCGCCCTCGTCGCCGGGCTCAGCACGGCCGTCGCCATGCACCGCCGGGAGGCGGGGGTGGCCCGGGCCCGGCGTTTCGAGCCCTGGGTGCACCTGCCCGCCGCGGCGTTCCTGGCCGGCGGGGCGGTGCTCGCCCTCCCCCTGCTCACCGGCTTCCCCGACACCGCGACCGGCTGGGGCCTCGCCGTCGGAGCGGCGGCCGGCCCGTGGCTCGCCCTGGCCTGGATCGTCCGGACGAGCTGAGCGAAGCCAACTCACCCACACGGGCTAGGCTTTGAACCGATCTTGAGGAAGGGGCGCCGATGGGTACCAGGTTTATCGAGGTGGACGAGGAGCGGCGGAGCGAGCCGGGGGTGCGGAAGGGCGACCGGACGCTGACGGTGGGAGACCAGTCCGTCACCCAGGCGACCTGGGTGAAGGTCGAGGCCTACGACGACCTCGACCCGGCCGTGACCGAGGACGTCCACGAGCACGTCTTCGCGGTGCCGGGCATGGACGTGCGCGTGGGCACCGGGAAGGACGACGCCGAGACCAGACTCGTCCCGTCCGTGCAGTACTACCGGATCGAGCTGGGGCCCGAGTCCCTGAACAGGCTCCACGAGGCGCTTGAGCCGTTCATCGCCGCCGCCCGGGAGTGCGAGCCGCCGAAGCCCCGCAGAGGCCGCGGGGCGAAATAGCGGGGCGGGCCGGCGGCTCGTCACCGCCGGCCGGCGTGGCGTCAGGGGCGCCGGCGGCGGAACGCCTTGCGCACGAAGTGGACGATCAGCCAGATCGCGACGATCACCAGAATGATCACGACGATCAGGATGACGACCAGAGCGATGGTCAGCTTCTTGAAGAAGCCCTTCTTCTTCTTTTTCTTCTCCTTGGCCAGGACCTGGTCGCCGGCGTCGGCCCGCTGGGCCCGCGCCACCGGCCCGGCCTCGGACCGCGCGTCCGCCGCCGTTCCCGCCTCCGCCGCGACGGACGCGGGGGCGGCGGCGGTCACCTCCTGTACGTGCCGTGCCGTCCGGGCCTCCGGGCGGGTGCCGGCCGCCGACGCGGGCGTGGCCAGCAGAGCGGTGCCCAGCGCCAGCGCGACGACGGCGGACACGCGGCGGGCGAGCCGCCCCCGGTACCGCTTTCCGTGCCGCTGTTCGCTCTTCATCGACGCCCCCAAGTTTCGGTGCTGACTTTCTTTCGGTCCTCCGCCGGCCGGCGCCGTCGGCGGCCGTCTCGCGGAACCCCCCATTATCCGCACATCGTCCGGGGCCCCAGCAGGGCGCGTACCGCGCGAGGGCGGCTCACTCCTCCCCCGCGCCCCTCCGGGCCCGCAGGGCGCGGACCTTGTGCCGGTTGCCGCAGCGTTCCATGGCGCACCAGCGGCGCCGCCCCGGCCGGGAGACGTCGACGAAGAGGAGCCGGCAGTCGTCCGCCCCGCACTCCCTGACCCGGCCGGCGAAGCGGCCGGTGAACAGGTCGACGGCGTCGCGCGCGACCGTGGACACCACCTGGTCGCCGGTGGCGGGCAGGACCCAGGAGCGACCGCCGTCCGGTTCGGCGCGCGGCGCCAGCGGGGCGTGCGCCGCCGCCTCGTTGACGGCCTCCAGGTCGGCTGCGTCGAGCGCGGCGCCCTCGGCCCGGGCGCGGGCCAGCCGCCACAGCGCGTCCCGGGTCCGCCGGGCGCGGACGAGCCCGTCCGCCGAGGCGCGGACGCCGGACGGGTCCAGACGGAGCCGGGAGGCGGCGGCCCAGGCCGCCAGACCGTCCGGCGCGTCCAGCCGCTCGTACCGGGACAGTTCGCCGGGTCCGCCGGTCAGCAGGAACTCCAGGCAGAGCGCGCCGGGGTCGAAGACGTAGGGGGTGCCTTCCGGCGAGTGCAGGACCAGTCCGTTTGCGGCGTCACTCATGTAACCACTATAAATGGTTTCACCTTCTGACAGCGCGTCACCTCATCAACCGGGGGATCCCATGGCTCTGCACTGGAAGCTCGTCGTCGACTGCGCCGACCCGAACGGGCTGGCCGCCTTCTGGGCGGCGGCCCTCGGCTACGAGGTCGAGGACCACGACGCCTTCATCGGGCAGCTGATGGGCGTCGGCGCCGTCGGCGCGGAGGACGTCGTCGAGGTCGCCGGCCGCCGGGCCTGGCGCGGACTGGCCGCGGTGCGGCACCCCGACGACCCGTTCGACGCGGAGCGGGGCATGGGCCTCGGGCGGCGGATCCTCTTCCACGCCGTCCCCGAGCCCAAGCGGGGCAAGAACCGGCTCCACATCGACGTGCACGCGGCGGCCGGGGAGCGTGACGCCGAGGTCGCGCGACTGGAGGGGCTGGGGGCGTCGGTGCTGCGTGTGGTGACCGAGCACGGCGGAGGGCACGTGACGATGACGGACCCCGAGGGCAACGAGTTCGACGTTCAGTGACGCACGTGTGGTGATGCGCGTGTGGTGACTTTCGACGTGCGGTGGCCGGTCACCGCACGGGCCGGGTGCGGGGCGGCCGGCGCGGGTGCCGTGGACGGGCACCGCCGCGCCGGCCGCCCCGCGCGCGTTGGCGCTCGCCCTGCGGTCCTGTGGGCAGAGGCGCCCGGGCGCCCCCGGGCCGTCAGCCGCTCTTGCGGCGGAACGACCGCTGCCCGCCGGCCTTCCCGTGCGTACCGTGGATCTTCGAGCCGTCCTGGGCGCGGGCCGCGGCGCCGCCCTCGCCGGCCTTGCCCCGCTTGCGGTCCAGCGCCTCACGGAACCGGCGCTTCACATCGTCCTCCGCGGCCCCTCCTGTGCCGGCGCCGCCCTGCTCTCCCGCCGTTGAATCGGGCATCAATACCTCCTGAAGACACGGGTGTTCGCCCCAGCTTCGCACAAAAGGGGCGCTGTGGGGCCTGTCGGGCGCGGATCATCACCGGAAGGACCTGCCGCCTCGGACGCCGGATCGCCCGGCGGTCCGGTCAGACCGGTGTCGCGTCCGGGCCGAAGCGGTCGCAGGCCGCCGTCTGGACCTCGGCCTCCTCGGCCGGGTCGGCGGCGAGCCGGCGCAGCTGGTCCACGACGCGGGAGTCCGCCGTGGCCGCGTGGCGGGCGGCGAGTTCGCGGGTGGTCTCCTCGCAGTCCCACAGGCACTCGACGGCGAAGCCCGCGGCGAACGAGGGGTCCGTCGCGGCGAGCGCCCGGGCGGCCCGGCCGCGCAGGTGGGAGGAGGACGTCTCACGGTAGAGGTGACGGAGGACGGGCGCGGCGCAGGCGATCACCAGGCGGCCCGCTCCGTCGACGAGGTCCCAGAGCACGGGGGCGTCGGGCCCCTCGGTGCGGACGACCCGGCGCAGGGCGCCCAGCACGAGCGACGCGTCGTAGGCGGCGCCCCGGCAGGCGAGCATGCCCGCGGCGGCGGCGCCCAGGGCGTCGGCCCGGTGCACCCAGGCGCGGGCGCGCTCCAGGGCGGCGGGGCCGCGCATCCGCTCGAAGGCGGTCACCGCGGCGTCCGCCACGGCGCCGGACGGGTCCGCGGCGGCGGCCTCGATGAGCTCCAGCGCCTGCGGGTCGTCATGTTCGGCGAGGTAGCGCAGCGCGGTGGCGCGGGCGGCCTCGGGGCCGAAGGCGGCGGCCTCGATGATCTCCAGGCGGTCCTCGGGGCCGGCCACGGCGTTGAGGCAGCGGGTGGCGGGGACGTGGCGCTGCTGGGGCGGGTGGAGGGCCAGGCCCTCCTGGGCCCAGTCGAGCACCTCGCGGACGCTCCAGCCGGGCCGGGGTCCCGCCGGCCGCAGCTGCCGCTGCCAGCGGTCGAAGGAGCCCTGCTCCTGGGCGGCGCGCACCCGGGCGGCGGTGGCTGGGGCGTGCGGGTCCTCCGCCCAGATGCGCCAGGGGCGGGGTTCGAAGGCGTCCCGCACGGCGGCGGCCAGGGCGGCCTCGCCCTCGGGGGTCTCCGGGAAGCGGGCGACGACGGCCGTGCCGAGGGCGGCCAGGGCGGCGTCCTCGTCGCGTACGGCCAGCTCGTCCAGGGCCCAGCCCCAGTTGCCGCCGGCGGCGGCGTAGCGGCGGAGCAGTGCCAGGGCGTCGTCGCGTCCGTAGGAGGCGAGGTGACCGAGGACGGCCAGGGCCAGGCCGGTGCGCTCCTCCGCGGGGTCGAGCAGGTCGTCCGGGTGGAAGAGGTGCTCCTCGATCTCCGCCAGGTCGCCGTCGAGATCCAGGTAGAGCCGCGCGTAGTAGAGGGACCGGTTCTCGACCTGCCAGTCGCGCCGGGGGTCGCGGAGCACGCACTGGTTCAGCGCCGCGAGGGCCTCGGCCCGCGGCGCCGCGAGGGCGTGCAGGGTCCCGTCGCCGCGGCCTCGCTGGAGGAGGCCGAGCAGGGTGCCGCTGGGCGCTATGTCTGGATCGAACATGAGGTCAGCATCCGGTGCGGGGGGTCGGCTGGCAACGGGATTTCCGTCGTCCGGCATTCTTGCCGGTGTCCACCCGGGCTATGCCTGGTGAACTGTGGGAACTCGGGGACCGAGCGCCCGCAGCCTACCCGGAGTCGGACGTTCCGCCGAGCCTCTGTCCGGTTTGCCCCGGCACGCCGGAGGCATATGCCGGAGTCACCACCGGATCGGGTATGGCCAAACCGCTTACGAGCCGTCGCGGCCTGTGCAAGAGTCGTCACGCAGTCTTCCGGCCGCTCTCGCGGACCACGCCGGCGTCGGCCGCGCCCGCCCCATCGGAGTACCTGATGCCGTCCCCTTCATCTGCCTCACCCGCGGAGCACCCGGCGGGCAGCGCGCCGGGCGGACCGTCCGTCGTCCCCGGCACTGTCGACGCCCTCATCTCGCAGACGCGCCGGCTGAGAGGCGGGATCGACGCCGTCCGCCGCGAGACGGCCGGCGAGGAGCTGTCCGACGATCCGCTCGGGCGCTGGCGGCGCGCGCTCTGCGACCTGGCCGCCCACCAGCTCGACGACCTCGGCGCCCACCTCGGCAGGCTGCGGGACGGACTGCCCGGCTCCGAGGAGCCCGGGGCGCACGGGACGGCGGAACGGGCGGCGCTGTCGCCCGCACCGGCGGGCAGCGCCGAGTGGAACCTCCTCACCGACGAGGTGACCTGGTCCGACGAGCTCTTCCGGATCCTCGGGCGGCGGCCGGAGGACGGCGCCCTGACGCTGGACGAGTTCCCCTCCCTGCTGGTCGAGGAGGACCGGGAGCTGCTGACCGCGCTGGTCACCGACTGCCTGGTGGACGGCAAGCCCATCGACGGCGAGTTCCGCGTCGTCCACCCCGACGGCTCCCCGCGCACCCTGCACATGATGGGCGAGCCCGTCCTCGACGACGACGGCTGCACCGCCGCCATGTGGGCCGTGCTGCGGGACGTCACCACGCTGCGCCGCGGCCGGGACGCCGTGGCGGCCACCGGGGACTCGCTCCGCGCCCACCGGCGGCGTGCCGTGGTCGAGCGGCGGCTGGCGGCCGAGCTCCAGGAGGCCGTGCTCCCGCCCTGGTACGCGCCGCTGCGGGCGGCCCCCGGCGGCGCGCTCGACGTGGCCGCCCGCTACCTCCCCGCCACGCACGCCACCGCCGTCGGCGGCGACTGGTTCGACGCCCTGCCCCTGCCCGACGGCCGCACCCTGCTGAGCGCGGGCGGGCTGACGGGCCGGGGGGTGGCCGCGGCCTCCGCCATGGCCGTCCTGCTGGGCGCGGTCCGCGGCATGGCGGTGGCGGGCACCGAGCCGGGTCCGCTGCTCGGCTGCCTCAACCACCTGGCCGGCGTCTCGGACCGGCCCGCCCTCGGCAGCGCGGTCTGCTGCCGCTACGACGCCGCCACCCGCACGCTGCTGTGGGCGCGGGCGGGGCACCCCGCCCCCCTGCTGTTCCGCGAGGGACGGACGCACCCGCTGCGGACGCCCGCCGGCGTACTCCTCGGGGCCGTCGCCGGGGCCGGCTACGCCCAGGCCGAGGAGCGGCTGCTGCCCGGGGACGTCCTCGTCCTGCACACCGGCGGCCTGTCGGCCGACCCGGGAACGGATCTGCTGCCCGGGCTGGCGGCCCGGTTCACCGCCGCCCGCAGCGCGCAGGAGTGCGTCCGCACCGTCCTGGAGGAGTGGAGCGGGACGGTACGGGAGGACGACGCGTGCGTGCTCGTCGCCCGGGTCGGCTCCTGACCCGCTCGGCTTCCGGCCCACTCGGCTCTTGAGCCACACCGGCTGACCGCCACCGGTCGGTCGAAGCCGTCCGGCCGGGCCGGTGCACGGGCCCCGCGCTAGGCCGTCGCCGCCCGGCCCCGGCCGCCCGGCGCCTTGGGCAGGGCCCGCTCGATCTCCTGCCGCAGCTCGGCGATCTTCGGGAACCCCGCGTACCGGCCGGTGAGCCGGTACATCTCCCGCAGCCGGTCCCAGGTGCGGTGGGAGGAGTTCTCCCCGATGGAGCCCAGCGCCTGCCGGGCGTAGGCCCGGCCCTGCTCGGGGTCGTCGCCGAGGAAGCAGGCGGAGGCCATGGAGATGTAGTCGAAGATGATCGACCGCTTCTGGTTGGTCCCCTCCCGGAGCCGCAGGGCCTCCCGGGCGTGCCGCTGCGCCACGGCCGCGGCGGACGCGTCGTGCTCGGCGAGGGTGCGGTACGCCAGAGCCTGCATGCCGTGCAGGTCCGCCTCGTTGAACATCTGCATCCAGCTCGGCGGGGGCACGTCCCCCCGGTCCGCGACGAACAGCTCCTCGGCCTGGCCCAGGGTGCGCCGCATGGCCTGGCCCCGGCCCATCGACGCCTGCGCCCAGGCCTCGACGGTGCAGAGCATGGCGCGGGTGCGCGGCAGGGCCCCGTCGCCCGAGCCGGACTTGGCGAGCTTCATCAGGTCGAGCGCGTCGCCCGGGCGGCCCAGGTGCACCATCTGCCGGGCGGCCCGGGACAGCGCCTCGCCGGCCCGGGGCCGGTCGCCGCCCTCCCGGGCCGCGTGCGCCGCGATCACGAAGTACTTCTGGGCGGTGGGCTCCAGCCCCACGTCGTGGGACATCCAGCCGGCCAGCACCGCCAG
>NZ_JAIQLH010000337.1 GCF_020037025.1 Streptomyces huiliensis
CTCCAGCCCCACGTCGTGGGACATCCAGCCGGCCAGCACCGCCAGGTTGGCCGCCACCCCCCAGAGCCTGCGCTGGAGGTGTTCGGGGTGGCGGTACGCGAGCATGCCGCCCACCTCGTTGAGCTGGCCGACGACGGCCTTGCGCTGGAGCCCGCCGCCGCGGGCCGCGTCCCACGCGCGGAAGATGTCGACCGAGCGCTCCAGCTCGTCGATCTCGGACGAGCCCACGGGGGCCGCCTCGTACCGCTCGAAGCCCGCCTGCTCGGCGTGGCCGGGGTAGGAGGCGCGGTGCAGAGGGTCGTCGAAACGGGGGGCGTCCGAGGCGAGCACCGGATCGGAGTGCAGCCAGTCGTGCATCGCCCCGCTGAGTGCTGAGCCTGCGGCGAGCGCGGCGCCCGCGCCCACCAAGCCGCGTCGGTTGAGCATGAGGTCCATTCCCGTGAATTCGGTGAGGACCGCGGCGGTCCGCTCGGGCGGCCAGGGGAGTCCGTCCTGCGACTGCCCCTTGCCCGCTCGCCCGCGCCGGCCGAACCCGAGGTCCTCGATGGTCACGACACGACCGAGGCGCTCGGTGAAGAGGGCGGCCAGCACCCGGGGCACGGGATCGCGCGGGGACTCCCCCATGTCGATCCAGCGCCGCACCCGTGAGGTGTCGGTCGCCAGCTGCGGATGTCCCATGACCGCCGCCTGCCGGTTGACCAGCCTCGCGAGCTCGCCCTTGGACCATCCGGCCAGTCCGAACAGATCCGCCAGGCGGGTGTTGGGTTCCCTCGTCACGTCAAGCCCCCAGGTTCCTCGGCTGACTTGAAGGTAGCGGCCCCTCGGATGCCAGGCGACTATTCGCCAGGGTTCGCCAGGGTCCGCCAGATGGTGTGCCACCCGTCGACGGGTGTGATGTAGGAACGCGCCACCCCGACCACCCGGCGCGCATTCCCCAGGGTGCGCGGCGGCCGTGGTCCGGTCCGATCGTCATACGGTCGGGCTGGGCCGGGCCTTCGGGCGGGAAGGGCCGGAAGCGCCCCCGCGCCGGCGGGGGCGGTCCGGAGGCGCACCGCAATTCGCCGGCACACGAAGGGATCTGTTCCGCCCATGTATGCAGCATCGGCCTCCGTGTCCGCTCCGCTCCGGCCCCCGCGGCCGCAGCAGCTCCGCCCGCCGCAGGGCGGCGGACCGTACCTCGACCCCTCCCACGCCGTGGGGGCCGCGTTCGGGGGCGGACGGACGCGGAGGGGCCCGGGGCTCGGCACACCGCCCGTCGGCGGGAGAATCGACCTGTCCGGCCCCGACGGCCCCGAGCTGCGCTCGCTGATCGCGTCGGTGCACCACGTCTGCCCGGAGTTCGCTCCCGGCCAGGTGCTGCGCCGGAGCGGGCGCTCCGTGCTGCTGGTCGGCACCGCCGGCCGCACCGGCGCCGTGGCGAAGTGTTTACTGGACCGCTCGCCCGCGGGTACGGAGCGGTTCCGGCAGGAGATAGCGGCGTACCGCACGTTCGTGCGGCATCGTCCGCCGATCCGGGTGCCGCGGCTGATCGCCGCGGATCCGGAGAACGGTGTCCTGGTCGTCGAGCGCATGCCGGGCCGTCCGGCCGCCACCCGGCGGCATCCTTCGGACACCCCGCCGCGCGCCGACGTACGGGTGGCGCTCGGCGCGGTCTGCCGGGTCAACCTCTGGCAGCCGCCGGTCGGCATGTTCGACATGCCGCTCGACTACGCCAAGCACATCACCCGCTACCACGAGCTCGGCCTGCTCACCGACCGGGACATGGGCGACCTGCAGAAGCTGCTGCACGGACTGGCGCACGTCCAGGGCCAGTTCTGCCATGGCGACGCGCAGCTCGCCAACATGCTCCTCTCCCCCGCGGGCCCGGTGCTGGTCGACTGGGGCCAGGCGGGCTGGTACCTGCCGGGGTACGACCTCGCCACCCTGTGGACGGTGCTGGGGGACGCTCCGCTGGCCCGCCGGCAGATCAGCCAGCACGCGCAGGCCGCGGGGACGACGTCCCGTGACGCCTTTCTGGTGAATCTGATGCTCGTGCTCACCCGCGAGATCCGGACGTACGAGCTGGCCGTGCAGCGGGCCCAGCGGGAGCCGGTCCCGCCGGGCACCCCGGACACCGGCGAGGAGCAGCGGCTCCTGCTGCGGCGGCTGCACGACGACTGCGCGCTGGCCCGACGGGCCGTACGAGCCGCGGTGGGCACCCGCTGACGCCCCCGCTCCCTGCCGACACGCCGTGCCCCGGGCGCGGCGTGTCGGCGTTCACCCCTCCGGCTCAGGGGCCGGAGAGGTTCTCGCAGCCCAGGCGTTGACGTGCCCATAACACGCGTTCCAGTCTGATTGACGGATCGTCTGCTCGGCATCGCCGCTTGGTAGGTTCGGGTCGCCACCACTCCGGCGCACGGTACGGCCCGGCCCGTCCATGAGGAGGCTGCCTTGCGAGCTCCCGCTCCCGATCCGGCGCACACGCTGCCGAGACCTTCCCGAAGAGCCCGACGGAACAGGCATGCCCGCAGGGCGGCCGGCGCGCTCGCGTCGGCCGCCCTGCTGCTCCCGCTGGTCTCCGGCCTGCCGGCCGCCGACGCCGCCGGCACCGCCGCGACCGGCCCGGACGCGCTCCAGCGGGACTTCGCCCGGGCGGCGGCCGAGTACCACGTGCCGTCGAGCGTCCTGCTGGCCGTCTCCTACCTCCAGTCGCGCTGGGACACCCACGCCGGGGCGCCCAGCGTCACGGGCGGCTACGGCCCGATGCACCTCACCGACGCCGCGACGGCCCTGGCCGGCGCCCCGGAGCGGCCGCACCACAGCGGGTCCGGCGAGGACGCGCGCGGCGACACCGCCCGTCCGCACCGGGCCGCGGACCGCGCCCTGCCCTCGGCCGGCGCGCTCCCGGAGCGGCTGCGCACCCTGGACCGGGCCGCCCGTCTCACGGG
>NZ_JAIQLH010000338.1 GCF_020037025.1 Streptomyces huiliensis
CCGACTGGGCCGCCCGGCGCGCCGCCCGCTTCGGCTCCGACGTGGAGCGGCTGCGCGGCCGGCCCGCGCCCGCCAGCGCCGTCGTCGCGCCGGAGGAGGGCGACGACCGCGTCGAGCTCCAGTCCCTCGGCACCGGCCGGCGCGCCCGCGGCGTCCTCGCCGTCGGCACGGGGGCGCCGCTGGGCACCCCCGAGCGGTACGCCGTGCACTCGGCCGTCGCCCTGCTCACCCTCGCCACCGAGCGCTCCCGCGCCCTCCAGGCCGCCGAGCAGCGGCTGGGCGCGGCGGTGCTGCGGATGCTGCTGTCCGGGGAGGCGGAGCACGCGCGGGCCGTCGCCGGCGAGCTCTACGGCTCCCTGCTCGACCGGCCCTTCCGCGTGCTGGTCGCCGAGCCGGTACCGGTGGAGGGTGCCGATCCGGACGCCGGTGACCCGCTCGCCGCCCTGGCCGACGCGGCGGAGGCGGCCGCGAGCCGGGCGGCGGAGCCGGTGCTCGCCGTGCCGGAGGAGGGGCGGCTCGTGCTGCTGGCGCCCGACGGCGGGGCCGCGGCCGGTGCCTGCGCGGGCGCCGCGCGCTCGGAGGGCGCCGGTGTCGCCCTCGGGCTGTCCGCCCCCGCCCTCGCCGCCGGTACCGCCGCCGCCCTCCGTCAGGCGGAGCAGGCGCTCTCCGTCGCCCGGCGTCGGGGGCGTCCTCTCGTCGAGCACGAGGACGTCGCCGCCGGGTCCGTGCTTCCTCTTCTCGCCGATGACGCGGTGCGGGCTTTCGCCGACGGGTTGCTGCGGGCGCTGCGGGCGCATGACGCGACCGGGCGGGGGGACCTCGTCGCTTCGCTGCGGGCTTGGCTGTCCCGGCATGGGCAGTGGGATGCGGCCGCTGCTGATCTGGGGGTGCATCGGCATACGTTGCGGTATCGGATGCGGCGGGTGGAGGAGATCCTGGGGCGGTCGCTGGATGATCCGGATGTGCGGATGGAGTTGTGGCTGGCGTTGAAGGCTTCGCCGCAGGCGGGGGAGTGAGCCCCGGCCCCGCCCCTTCGCCGTTTCCTGGGGCGATGCCCCAGACCCCCTGATCGCGGCTCCGCCGCTCGTCCTCAAACGCCGGACGGGCTGGGTTTAGCCGGTCCGGCGTTTGAGGACAGCGCCCGCAGGGCGCTTCGGGGGTGCGGGGGCTTGCCCCCGCAAGAAACGGTGAAAGGGCGGGACCGGGGCACCCCCACCCCGCCGATCCGGCGCGCCCACCCCCACCCACACTCCACCACGGACAAACCGCGCCCGCCGAACCGCCCCCTACCGTGGGGGAGCCAACATCCACCCCCACTTCGGAAGGGCCGGGCCCGTGACCGACACCCCCGCTCCGCACGCGTTCTGGCTGGCCGGCCGCAAGGCCACCGGCGAGGAGACCTTCGACGTCACGAACTCCTGGGACGGCCGCCTGGTCGGCACCGTGAGCGTGCCCACCGAGGCGCAGGTGGAGGAGGCCGTGGCCGCCGCGCACGCGGTGCGCGAGGAGTTCGCGGGGACGCCCGCGCACGTCCGTACGGCCGCCCTCGACCACGTCGCCAAGCGGCTGGGCGAGCGCGCCGAGGAGATCGCGCAGCTGATCTCGGCCGAGAACGGCAAGCCGATCAAGTGGGCGCGCGGCGAGGTCGGCCGTGCCGTCTCCGTCTTCCGGTGGGCCGCCGAGGAGGCGCGCCGCTTCAACGCGGGCGACGCGCAGCGCCTGGACACCGACCCCGGTTCCACCGGCCGCCTGGCCCTCACCCGCCGCTTCCCGCGCGGCGTCGTGCTCGGCATCGCGCCCTTCAACTTCCCGCTGAACCTGGCCGCGCACAAGGTCGCCCCGGCCATCGCGGTCGGCGCGCCGATCATCCTCAAGCCGGCCCCGGCGACCCCGCTGTCCTCGCTGATCCTGGGCGAGCTGCTGGCCGAGACCGAGCTGCCGGCCGGCTCCTGGAGCGTCCTGACGGTCCCCAACGACCGCATGCCCGCCCTCGTCCAGGACGAGCGGCTGCCGGTGATCTCGTTCACCGGCTCCGGCCCGGTCGGCTGGTCCATCCTGGACTCCGCGCCGCGCAAGCACGTCACCCTGGAGCTGGGCGGCAACGGCGCCGCCGTCGTCCTCGCCGACTGGTCCTCCGAGGCGGACCTGGACTGGGCGGCGCAGCGCATCGCCACCTTCTCCAACTACCAGGGCGGCCAGTCCTGCATCTCGGTGCAGCGCGTCATCGCCGACGCCTCGCTGTACGAGCGCCTGGTGCCGAAGGTCGTCGCGGCCGTCGAGGCACAGGTGACGGGCGACCCGTCGGACGCGGCCACCGACGTCGGCCCGCTGGTCAGCGAGGACGCCGCGAAGCGCGTCGAGTCCTGGGTGGACGAGGCCGTCGCCGCGGGCGCGAAGCTGCTCGCCGGCGGCAAGCGGGAGGGCGCGACGTACGCCCCGACCGTTCTGGCCGACGTTCCCGCCGGCGTGACCATCGCCTGCGAGGAGGTCTTCGGCCCGGTCTTGACCCTCACCAAGGCCGACGGCGAGGAGGCCGCCTTCGCGGCCGTCAACGACTCGCCCTACGGCCTCCAGGCGGGCGTCTTCACCCACGACCTCCAGACCGCCTTCCGCGCCCACCGCGCGCTGGAGACCGGCGGCGTGGTCATCGGCGACGTCCCGTCGTACCGCGCCGACCAGATGCCGTACGGCGGCGCCAAGCAGTCCGGCGTGGGCCGCGAGGGCGTCCGCTACGCGATGGACGACTACACCTACGAGCGCGTCCTCGTCCTGACGGGTCTCGCCCTGTAGCAAGCGGCAACACGCCAGTGCGCTCCGGGCCGACGCCCGGAGCGCACTGTTCCCCCGTGCCGTCGGCACGTTCCCCCGTGTTCCCCCGTGAAGCTCCGGGGTGCCGACGGGAACGACTCTAGGGAACGGGCGCGTGGGCCCCCATCCCCTGACCGGTTGAATCCCGGGTCAACCCCTGCGGTATCCCGGCACCCCTCCTCCACCCCCCGCGGCAGGCCGCACCGCCCGCGCCCGGCCGATGCCGTGCCGGTCTACGCGCCGGTACGCTGCGTCGGTGCGGACGGCAGGGGCGCGGACACGCGCGTGGATACGGGCGCTGGAACGGCGGTCCGCGGGCTGGCCGTTGTGGGTGCGGGACGCGCCGCTGGCGCTGTGCTGCACCGCCGCCACGCTGGTCTACGTCAGCACGCCGTCGCCCGCGAACGACCTGTGGGAGCGGCCCGACGCCCTGGCCTACGGGCTGATCTGCGTCATCAACCTGAGCCTGGCCGCCCGCCGGCTGGCACCCGTCCTCACCTTCGTGCTGACCAGCAGCCTGTGGATGGTGTTCGTCGCCGCCGGATACTGGCCGATCGTCAACAGCCTCTGCCCGATGGTGACGCTGTACGCGGTCGCGGCGAGCCGGCCCACGCCGGTGGCCCTGGTCTGCGGCGTCTGCTGCGCCGGGTGCGCGGTGCTCTCCTCGGTGATCGGCGACACCGACGACGTGGTCACCACGATCGCCCAGTCCGCGGTGATGCTCGGCATCATTCTGAAGTTCGGGGGCAACGCCCGCCAACTCGCCGAGCGCAACGCCGACCTGTCCGACCTGGCGGCCCAACTCCGCAGGGAACGCGAGGAGAACGCCCGCCGCGCCGTCGCCGAGGAGCGGGTCAGGATCGCCCGGGAGCTGCACGACGTGGTCGCCCACCACATGTCCGTGGTGTCGGTGCAGTCCGGACTCGCCCGCTATGTCTTCGCCAGCGATCCGGCCACCGCCCAGGACGCCCTGGGCACGATATCGGCCAGCAGCGGGGAGGCGCTGGAGGAGATGCGCCGGCTGCTCGCCGTCCTCCGGGTCGGCCCGGAGGACGGCGAGGGGAGCGGCCACCCGGAGGGCGACTGCCCGTACCACCCGATGCCGGGGCTGGACCGGCTGGAGGCGACCGTGGAACGGATGCGGGCGGTCGGCGTCCGCGTGGACCTGGAGGTCACGGGGGAGCGGCGGCCCCTCCCGGCCGGCCCCGACCTGTGCGCGTACCGCGTGGTCCAGGAGGCGCTGACCAACATCATCAAGCACGCGGGCTCCGCCGGCGCGCTGGTCCGCGTCGCCTTCCGGCCGCACGAACTGGAGCTGAGCGTCACCGACGACGGCCGGCCCGCGGGCCGGCGGCGGGGGAGCGTTCCGGCCAACCCCGTGCCGTCCGGCGGCCACGGATTGATCGGCATGCGCGAGCGCGCCAGGATCTACGGGGGAAGACTCGCGGCCGGCCCGCGGGCGGACGGCGGATTCGAGGTCCGGCTGACGCTTCCCCTGCAGTGACCGGCGGGAGCGGGACGGATCATGACCGGCGAGGACGGCGGCGCGGGCATACGGGTCCTCGTCGTGGACGACCAGGTGCTCATCCGGGCCGGCGTCGCGGCCCTGTTGCGCGCGGCCCCCGGCGTGACCGTCGCGGCCGAGGCCGCCGACGGGCAGGAGGCCGTCGACCTCGCCCTCGCGCACCACCCGGACGTCGTCCTCATGGACATCCGGATGCCCGGCCTCAGCGGCATCGCCGCCACCGAGCGCATCCTTGCCGCCGGCCTCGTCCCGGCGCCCAGGATCCTCGTCCTCACCACCTTCGACCTCGACGAGTACGTCTACGCCGCGCTACGCGCCGGCGCCTCCGGCTTCCTGCTCAAGGACGCCGGACCGCAGCGGCTGCTGGCCGCCGTCACCGCCGTGGCGGGCGGGGACACGCTCTTCTCGCCCAGCGTCACCCGCCGCCTCGTCGAGGCGTTCACCCGGCCGCGGGCCGAGCCCGCGCCCCCGCGGAGCGAGGCGCTCGACGCGCTCACCGGCCGCGAACGGGAGGTGCTGCGGCACACCGGGCGCGGCCTGTCCAACGTCGAGATCGCCACCGAGCTCGTCATCAGCGAGGCCACCGTCAAGACCCACCTCAACCGCGCCATGGCCAAACTCGGTCTGTGCAGCCGCGCCCAGGCCGTGGTCATCGCCTACGAGAGCGGCCTGGTGACGCCCGGCGCGCGGCACTGACGCGCGCCGCGGACGGCCGGAACCCTGCGCGCGGTCTGGTAGACACCCTGCGAATCGGGTACATACGGACCGGTAGCACCGGTCGGTATCGACCGGGACAACCGCGACGACTCAAGCGGCGAGGTGCCCCATGACCGCACCATCCGTACGGCCGGTCTCCGAGCGTGAAGCCCGCCGGGTCGCCGAGGCGGCCCGCGAACAGGGCTGGCAGAAGCCCAGTTTCGCCAAGGAACTCTTCCTCGGCAGGTTCCGGCTCGACCTGATCCACCCGTACCCGACGCCCGCGCCGGACGACGTGCGGCGCGGCGAGGAGTTCCTCGCCCGGCTGCGCGCGTTCTGCGAGACGAGCATCGACAGCGCCCGCATCGAACGCGAGGCGCGCATCCCCGACGAGACGGTCGCGGGCCTCAGGGAGCTCGGCGCCCTCGGGATGAAGATCGACGTCCGGTACGGCGGCCTCGGCCTCACCCAGGTGTACTACAACAAGGCCCTGATGCTGGTCGGCTCGGTCAGCCCGGTCGTCGGCGCGCTGCTCTCGGCCCACCAGTCCATCGGCGTCCCCCAGCCGCTGAAGATGTTCGGCACCCAGGAGCAGAAGGACACCTTCCTGCCCCGCTGCGCCCGCAGCGACATCTCGGCGTTCCTCCTCACCGAGCCGGACGTCGGCTCCGACCCGGCCCGGCTGGCCACCGCCGCCGTGCCCGACGGCGACGACTACGTCCTCGACGGCGTCAAGCTCTGGACCACCAACGGCGTCGTCGCCGACCTGCTGGTCGTCATGGCCCGGGTGCCGAAGAGCGAGGGCCACAAGGGCGGGATCACCGCCTTCGTCGTGGAGGCGGCGTCCGAGGGGATCACCGTCGAGAACCGCAACGCCTTCATGGGCCTGCGCGGCATCGAGAACGGCGTCACCCGCTTCCACCAGGTCCGGGTGCCGGCGGCGAACCGCATCGGTCCCGAGGGCGCCGGCCTGAAGATCGCGCTGACCACGCTGAACACCGGGCGGCTGTCCATCCCGGCGATGTGCGTCGGCGCCGGCAAATGGTGCCTGAAGATCGCCCGCGAGTGGTCCGCGGCCCGCGAGCAGTGGGGCAAGTCCGTCGCCCGCCACGAGGCCGTCGGCGCGAAGATCTCGTTCATCGCGGCCACCACCTTCGCCCTGGAGGCGATCGTCGACCTCTCCGGCCAGATGGCAGACGAGGACCGCAACGACATCCGCATCGAGGCCGCCCTCGCCAAGCTTTACGGCAGCGAGATGGGCTGGCTGATGACGGACGAGCTGATCCAGATCCGCGGCGGCCGGGGCTACGAGACCGCCGCCTCCCTCGCGGCCCGCGGCGAGCGCGCCGTCCCCGCCGAGCAGATGCTCCGCGACATGCGCATCAACCGGATCTTCGAGGGCTCCACCGAGATCATGCACCTGCTGATCGCCCGGGAGGCCGTCGACGCCCACCTGTCGGTCGCCGGTGACCTCATCGACCCCGAGAAGTCCCTGGGCGACAAGGCGCGGGCCGGCGCCCGGGCCGGCGGCTTCTACGCCCGCTGGCTGCCCAAGCTCGTCACGGGCCCGGGCCAGCTGCCGACCAGCTACGCCGAGTTCCACCCGGCCGGCCACACCGACCTCTCCGGACACCTGCGCTACGTCGAACGCGCCTCGCGCCGGCTCGCGCGCTCCACCTTCTACGCCATGTCCCGCTGGCAGGGGAGGCTGGAGACGAAGCAGGGCTTCCTGGGGCGCGTGGTGGACATCGGCGCCGAGCTCTTCGCCATGAGCGCGGCCTGCGTCCGGGCCGAGCAGCTGCGCACCCAGGGGGCGCACGGCCGGGAGGCGTACGGGCTCGCGGACGCCTTCTGCCGACAGGCGCGGATCCGCGCCGACGAGCTCTTCGCCCGGCTGTGGACCAACACCGACGCCCTCGACCGCCAGGTGGTGAACGCGGTGACGGCCGGGGCCTGCACCTGGCTGGAGGAGGGCGTCCTCGACCCGAGCGACGACGGACCCTGGATCGCCGACGCCACCCCGGGCCCGTCCAAGGCCGACAACGTCCACCGGCCGGTCCACTGACCCGAGCCCCTCCGGTCCGCCGGGACCGGAGGGGGCCTGGGTGCCCGCACCGCCCCAGCCCCCACAATGGGGGGATGACCGACTCCCTCGCTGACCCGCATCTGCGCTACTCCGCCCCCACGCACCGGAGCGGCGGCCCGCGCGAGATCGTGATCCTCGGCTCGACCGGCTCGATCGGGACCCAGGCCATCGATCTCGTGCTGCGCAACCCCGACCGGTTCCGGGTGACGGCCCTGTCCGCCGCCGGCGGCCGGGTCGAGCTGCTCGCCGAGCAGGCGCACCGGCTGGACGTGCGCGCGGTCGCCGTGGCGCGGGAGGAGACGGCCCCGGCCCTGCGGGCGGCGCTGGCCGCCCGCTACGGCGCCCGGCCGCTGCCCGAGGTGCTGGCGGGCCCGGACGCGGCCACCGAGCTGGCGCGCAGCGAGTGCCATACGGTCCTCAAC
>NZ_JAIQLH010000339.1 GCF_020037025.1 Streptomyces huiliensis
GCTACGGCGCCCGGCCGCTGCCCGAGGTGCTGGCGGGCCCGGACGCGGCCACCGAGCTGGCGCGCAGCGAGTGCCATACGGTCCTCAACGGCATCACCGGTTCCATCGGCCTGGCGCCGACGCTGGCGGCCCTGGAGGCCGGCCGGTCGCTGGCGCTGGCCAACAAGGAGTCGCTGATCGTCGGCGGCCCGCTGGTGAAGGCCGTCGCCAAGCCCGGGCAGATCGTCCCGGTGGACTCCGAGCACGCCGCCCTCTTCCAGGCGCTGCTCGGCGGGGCCCGCAGCGAGGTCCGCAAGCTGGTGGTCACCGCCTCCGGCGGCCCGTTCCGCGGCCGGACCAAGGAGCAGCTGGCCGCCGTCACCCCCGCCGACGCCCTCGCGCACCCCACCTGGGCGATGGGCCCGGTGATCACGATCAACTCCGCGACCCTGGTCAACAAGGGGCTGGAGGTCATCGAGGCGCACCTGCTCTACGACATCCCCTTCGACCGCATCGAGGTCGTCGTCCACCCCCAGTCGTACGTGCACTCCATGGTCGAGTTCACGGACGGCTCCACCCTGGCCCAGGCCACCCCGCCGGACATGCGCGGCCCGATCGCCATCGGCCTCGGCTGGCCCGAGCGGGTGCCGGACGCCGCCCCGGCGTTCGACTGGTCCAAGGCGTCCACCTGGGAGTTCTTCCCGCTCGACGAGGAGGCCTTCCCCTCCGTCGCGCTGGCCCGGCACGTCGGCACCCTCGGCGGCACCGCCCCGGCCGTCTTCAACGCCGCCAACGAGGAGTGCGTCGACGCGTTCCTCTCCGGCGGCCTGCCGTTCAATGGCATCGTGGACACCGTCGCCGAGGTCGTGGCGGAGCACGGCACCCCCGACCGGGGAACCCTCCTCACGGTCCCGGACGTCCTGCAGGCGGAGACCTGGGCGCGCGCCCGGGCCCGTGAACTGGTGGCGCGTACGGCAACCGAGACCCGTACGGCCGGAACGACCTCGGAGGCCCGCGCATGACCCTTCTGATGACGGTCCTCGGGATAGTCGTCTTCGTGGTGGGCCTGCTGTTCTCCATCGCCTGGCACGAACTGGGCCACCTCTCGACCGCCAAGATGTTCGGCATCCGGGTGCCGCAGTACATGGTCGGCTTCGGCCCCACGCTGTTCTCCCGGAAGAAGGGCGACACCGAGTACGGCATCAAGGCCGTCCCGCTCGGCGGCTACATCCGCATGATCGGCATGTTCCCGCCCGGCGAGGACGGCAAGATCGCGGCCCGCTCCACGTCCCCCTGGCGCGGCATGATCGAGGACGCCCGGTCGGCGGCGTTCGAGGAGCTCCAGCCCGGCGACGAGAGCCGGCTCTTCTACACGCGCAAGCCCTGGAAGCGCGTGATCGTGATGTTCGCCGGGCCGTTCATGAACCTGATCCTGGCCGTCGTGCTCTTCCTCGGCGTGCTGATGACCTTCGGGATCCGCACCGAGACGACGCAGGTCGGCTCGGTCCAGGACTGCGTCGTCAAGGCGTCCAGCGCCACCGACACCTGCCCGAAGAACGCCCCGAAGTCCCCGGCCAACGCGGCCGGCCTGCGGGCCAAGGACAAGATCGTCGCCTTCGACGGCCACCCGACACCCGACTGGAAGACGATCCAGAAGGAGATCCGGAAGACCACCGGACCGGCGACGATCACGGTCGAGCGCGACGGGAAGCGCCTCGACCTGCACGCCAACCTCATCAAGAACCAGGTCCAGAAGTACGACGGCGACGGCAACCCGGTCCGCGGCGAGTACGTCACCGCCGGCTTCCTCGGCTTCGCGCCCGCCACCGGCATCGTCCAGCAGTCCTTCGGCCAGTCGGTCGACCGGATGGGCGACATGGTCCAGTCCGGCGTCGAGTCCCTGGTCGCCCTGCCCGGCAAGATCCCCGACCTCTGGAACGCGGCCTTCGACGGCGGCGAGCGCAAGGCCGACTCCCCGATGGGCGTAGTCGGCGCGGCCCGGGTCGGCGGCGAGGTCTTCACCCTGGACATCCCGCCGTCCCAGCAGATCGCGCTGATGCTGACCCTGGTGGCAGGCTTCAACCTCTCGCTGTTCCTCTTCAACATGCTGCCGCTGCTCCCGCTGGACGGCGGCCACATCGCCGGTGCCCTGTGGGAATCGGTGCGCCGGATGTTCGCCAAGGTGTTCCGCCGCCCCGACCCGGGACCGTTCGACGTGGCCAAGCTGATGCCGGTCGCCTACGTCGTCGCGGGTATCTTCATCTGCTTCACTCTGCTCGTCCTCGTGGCCGATGTGGTGAATCCGGTGCGCCTCACATAAGAAGGGCGGGGGTTCGCCCCGCCCCGCGCCCCCCCGCGCGCGGAACGCGTTCCGCCACCGTTCGTTCGTGCGGTGTTCGGGGCGGGATGTGCTTCCGGGGAGGCGCTTGCCGTAATCTCGGAGACCGGAGCCCGCCGATCTCGGGACCATGATTCAGACCTTGGGGTTGCTCGCCAGATGACCGCGATTTCGCTGGGAATGCCGTCCGTTCCGACCAAGCTCGCCGACCGCCGGGTCAGCCGCAAGATCCAGGTCGGATCCGTGGCCGTGGGCGGGGACGCGCCGGTG
>NZ_JAIQLH010000034.1 GCF_020037025.1 Streptomyces huiliensis
CCTGGTTGTCGGTGGGGTGCCCCGGTCCCGCCCTTTCACCGTTTCTTGCGGGGGAGGCAAGCCCCCGCACCCCCGGACGGGCTGGAATCAGCCCGTCCGGCGTTTGAGGACGAGCGGCGAAGCCGCGACAAGCGGGGTCTGGGGCGCAGCCCCAGGAAACGGTGAAAGGGAGGGACCGGGGCACCCCCTCAGTGGTCCTTGCGAAGCGCCCGCGCCAGCTCCCGCCCCACCGCCGCGGCCCCCGCCGGATCGAGGGGCGCCTCGGCCCGGCGGAAGGTCCGCCGCCGCCCGTCCACCTCGGTGACGACAGCGCAGAGGTCGAGAACCGATGACCCCACCAGCCGCGCGTGCGCGCCCACCGGCGCACTGCACCCCGCCTCGAGCTCGGCCAGAACGGCCCGCTCCGCGCAGACCGCCGCCCGCGTCACCGCATCGTCGAGCGAGGCGAGCAGCAGCGCCAGCGGAGCGTCGTCGGCCCGGCACTCGACCGCGAGAGCCCCCTGCGCGGGGGCAGGCACCAGCCGGTCCGGAGCGAACAGCTCCGCCGCCTCGCCGAGTCTGCCGAGCCGCGCCAGCCCCGCCGCGGCGAGGATCACCGCGTCCAGCCGGCCGTCCCGCACCTTCCGCAGCCGGGTGTCGACGTTGCCGCGCAGCGGGACCACGTCGAGCCCCGGGCGCAGCGCCAGGAGCTGCCCGGCCCGGCGGGGCGACCCGGTGCCGACGCGGGCACCGGCGGGCAGCCGGGACAGGGGGCGCCCGTCGGCCGTGACGAGGGCGTCGCGCGGGTCCTCGCGGACGGGCACGGCGGCGACCACGACGTCGTCCGGCCCGGCGGTGGGCAGGTCCTTGTAGGAGTGGACGGCGAAGTCGATGTCGCCGGCGCGCAGGGCGGCGCGTACCGCCTGGACGAAGACTCCGGTGCCGCCCATGGCGGTGAGGGGGGCGCCGTTGGTGTCGCCCTCGGTGGTGATGCCGACGGTCTCCACCCGGACGCCGACGGCCCGTTCGAGGTCGCGGGCGAAGGCGGACGACTGGGCCAGGGCGAGGGCGCTGCGCCGGGTGCCCATGCGGAGCGTGGTGCGGCCGACGGCGCCGCCGCGGGCCCGCGCCGCGTGGTGGTACGTGGCCGGGGTCCCCGGTGTCATGGCGTCTCCCTTCCGGCCGGGCCGGCCGCGGGGCCGGGCGGCGCGGGCTGCTGTTCGGGCCCGCCGAACAGGTCGTGCACGACGGCCACGTAGGCGTGTCCGTCCGGCTGGGCGGCCATCTCGCGGACGCGGACGGTCGGCCGGTGGACGATCTTCTCGGCGATGCGGCGGGCGGTGCGCGCGACCTCGCCGCGTACGTGGTCGGCGAGGGCGGGGGTGCGGACGAGCAGCCGGTCGACCTCGGCCTCGGCGATGGACAGGACGTTGTTGCGCATGGCGACGATGAGCGGGGCCACGGTGGCGAGGTGGCGGCCGGCCAGGAACGCGGCCGTCTCCTCGGCGACGATGCGCCGGGCCTCGTCCACCGGCACCCGTGCCGACGCCTCCTTCAGCCGGGCCTCCAGGCCGGCCAGGTCGACGAGCCGGACGCCGGGCTGCCGGGCGGCGGCCGGTTCCACGTTGCGGGGCAGCGAGAGGTCCACGAGGACGAGCGGGTGACCGGGCCCGCCGGCGCGGGCCGCGGCGACGAGCTCCGCGGTGATCACCGGGGTACCGGCGCCCGTCGCCGCGACGACGAGCCCGGCGCGCCCGAGCAGCGCGGGCAGCTCGTCCAGCCCGGCGGCCCGCGCACCGTACCGCGCGGCGAGCCGCTCGGCGGCGTCCCGGCCGCGGTTGACGACGACGATCTCGCCGGCGGCGGTACCGGCACCGGCCCGTACGGCGTCGGCTGCCCGGGCGCTCCCGGCGGAACGGGTGCCGTGCGTGGTCTCGGCAGACCCGAGGGCCGCCGCCCGCCCGGCCGCCCCGGCGTCTCCGGCGAACCCGTCGGCGTGAACGGGCCCGCCTCTCCCGCCGCCTTCGGCGGTCCGGACAGTCCCGGACGCCTGCGGGGCCCCGTCCGGCCTGACGGTCCGGGCAGGTCCGGCGGTCCGGGCAGGTCCGGCGATCCGGCCGGCCCCTGCCGCACCGGCGGTCCCGGCGGTACGGGTTCCGGCCACCGTGGCGGTCTCCTCCCGGCCGGCCGCTCCGGCGGGCGGACCGCTCGTTCCGGCCGCGGCCATGCCGGAGCCGTCGGCCCCGCCGGGTGCCGCGTTGCGGACCGTTCCGGACCGGTCGCCGGCCGACGGAGCCGGCCGCTCCGCCGTCGCCCCGTCCTCACCCCGCCGCAGCGCGGCCACCGTCAGCGAGCCGAGGGCACCCGCGCCGACGACCACCGCGGGGCGGTCGGTGAGCGGGCCGAGGAGGTCCTTCGCCGCGTCGAGGGCGACGCCGACCAGGTCGGCGGCGGCGTGGCCGACGCCGGTGGTGTGCTCGACCCGCTTGCCGGTGCGCAGGGCGTGCTGGAAGAGGTCGTGCAGGACCGGGCCCGCGGTGCCGTGGTCGGTGGCGAGGCGGTAGGCGGCGCGGACCTGGCCGCGGATCTGGGACTCGCCGAGCGCCATCGAGTCCAGGCCGCTGACGACCCGGAAGAGGTGGGCGACGGCGTCCGGGCCCCGGTGGGTGTACAGCAGGGTGCGGACGTCGGCGGCGGGGGCCCCGGTGGTCTCGGCGAGCGCGCGGACGGCCTCGTCGACGGCGCGTTCGGGCCGGTCGGACTCCAGGTAGACCTCGAC
>NZ_JAIQLH010000340.1 GCF_020037025.1 Streptomyces huiliensis
GGGGACGCGCGGGGCGCCGGGGCCGCCGGGGCCTGCGGCGGGTGCGTAGGGGGCGGGCGGCGGTGTCCGTCCGGCGCCCGTCGGGCCCGGCTGTGCGGGCGCCTCACGGAAGCCGGCGGCCGACTGACGGAAGAGCGTGTCGAACTCGGCCGGCGGGGCGTTGCGGTCGCCGCCGGGCGGCGTGGGGTCGCCGGAGGCTGAGGGGGCTGAGGGAACCGGCGGGAGGTACTGGGTGGCGGCGGAGGCGTCCGGCGTGCTCGGGGCGCCCGGAGCGCTCGGGGTGCCAGCGGCGCCCGGTGCTCCCATGACCGGCGGGAGGAACTGGGTGGCGGCCGAGTCGCCGGGGCCGGGAGTGGCTCCCGTGGCGCCCTGGACCGGCGGAAGGTACTGGGTGGCCGCCGACGCCGCGTCGGGAGTGGCAGCGGCGGGGCCGCCCGGCACCGGGGGCAGGTACTGGGTGGCGGCGTCGCCGGTGGGCGACGGGCCGGGGATCGGGGGCAGGTACTGCGTCGCCGCCGCGTCCGACGGCGGACCGGCCGGGGACCCGCCGGGGATCGGCGGCAGGTACTGCGTGGCCGCCGCTTCCGACGGCAAGCCGGCCGAGGTACCGCCGGTGACCGAGGTACCGCCGGTGATCGGCGGGAGGTACTGCGTCGCCTCCCCGGCGCCGTGCGGGGCCGTCGGGGGCTCCTGTTCCCTGAGCTCTTGGACGGGCGGGAAGTACTGCGTCGCCGGTTCGCCCTCGGCGCCGCCGGCGCCCGCCATCGGCGGCAGGTACTCGGGCGCCGCTCCGTAAGGCGGTACGGGGTCGAGGCGGCGCGCCGCCGGGCCCAGGCCCTGCGGAGGAACGGGCGCGCCCGGTATTCGGGGCGCCGCGTCGGCGCCGGGCGGGGGCATCTCGGGGGGCAGCGGCGTCCGGTGTCCGGTCGGCGGGGGCGCGGGGCGCTGCGGCTCGTTTCCCTGTCCGCTCTGCGTCACCGGGACTCCTCATGCTGTACGGGTACGGAACGGCGGCTCACGCTACCCGGTGACTTGACGGCAGGCCACGTTGCGGGCCGGAGGGGGGCGCCCCGGTCCGACCCCTTCGCCGTTTCCCGGGGGCGGGCCCCCGGACCCCCGAAAGCGGCTCCGCCGCTCGTCCTCAGACGCCGGACGGGCTGAAGTACGCGCGGGCGCGTCGCCCAGCCCGTTGGGGGTGCCCCCTCTGCCCGGGGGTGCGGAGCCCGCCCCCCGCGAGAAACGGCTGAAGCGGCTCCGCCGCTCGTCCTCGAACGCCGGACGGGCCAGTCGGGCGGCCCGTCCGGCTTTTCCCCCTCCCCCTACGCCGCCTGCATCTCCATCCGTGCCCCGAAGTCCCGTACCACCGGCTCGTCGCGGAACGGCTGGAGGCGCTGCTGGAAGTCCTCCAGGTATTCGGCGCCGCGGTTGGACCGCAGAGTGCCGAGGAGTTCCAGAGCCCGGGTGCCCGTCAGGCATGCCTCTTCGACCTCGCGTTGCTGCACGTGTGCGGTGGCGAGGAGCAGGAGGCCGATGGCGCGGCGGCGGACGCGGCCCTCGGGGTGGTTGGCCAGGGCGTCCTCCGCGTGCCTGCGGGCCGGTTCCGACTGGCCCAGGTCGCGGTGGCAGTGGGCCAGTTCGTCCGAGAGGTAAGCGCGGTCGAAGTGCCGGATCCACGACGGGTCGTCGCCGGAATCGACGCCTCCGTCGGCCTGTTCGAGCTTGGTGACGGCCTTGGCGGCGACGGTCTGGCAGGACCGGGCGTCGCCGAGCAGCGCGTGCCCGCGCGCCTCGGCCGCGTAGAACATCGCCTCGACGCGCGGCGTGACCTGACCGCGGGCGCCCTCCTGCGCCGCCTTCGCGAGCTGGGCGATCTCCCGCGGGTTGCCGAGCGACGCGGCGAGGTGGCTCATGCTGGCGGCGAGCACGTAGCCGCCGTAGCCGCGGTCGCCCGCGGCCTGCGCGAGCCGCAGGGCCTGGATGTAGTAGCGCTGGGCGAGCCCCGGCTGCCCGGTGTCGACGGCCATGTAGCCCGCGAGCTCGGTCAGCCGTGCGACGGCCGCGAAGAGTTCGCGTCCGACCGCCTCCCGGTAGGAGCCGGCCAGCAGCCCGGACACCACGCTGTTCAGGTAGTGGACGACGACGGGGCGGACGTGCCCGCTCCCGTACCGGTGGTCGAGTTCGACGAGCGCCTCCGTCGTGGAGCGGACCGCCTCCACGTCCGACACCCCGACCCGGGCGCCCGCGCTGCGCGCGACCTGCGGGTCGGCGCCGGTGATCAGCCAGTCGCGGCTGGGCTCGACCAGCGCGGAGGAGGCCACCGAGGTGCCGCTGAGGAAGTCCCGGCGGCCGACGTCGCTCCGCCACAGCTCGCAGACCTGCTCGATCGCCCCCATGACCGTCGGGGAGAACTGCAGGCCCACGCCCGAGGCGAGGTTCTTGCCGTTGGCCATCCCGATCTCGTCGATGGTGACCGTCCGGCCGAGCTTGCGGCCGAGCGCCTCGGCGATGACGGCCGGAGCGCGCCCGCGGGGTTGCTGACCGCGCAACCAGCGGGCGACGGACGTCTTGTCGTAACGGAGATCAAGACCGTGCTCGGCACCGCACATGTTGACGCGGCGGGCCAGGCCGGCGTTGGAGCAGCCGGCTTCCTGGATGAGCGCCTGCAGCCGTTCGTTCGGCTGCCGCGCGACGAGTGGCCGTGCGGCCATCTGTACCCCCTGAGACTGCTATGTGTTCGCGAAGCCGTTCGCGGAGACCTTCGCGAAGTGCGGAGAAGCTGAGACAGCTGAGAGCGCCTTCCTCTGCGATCTTTCCCCCCAATGTCCTGAGAATGCCGGACTTTCCCGTATTGATGCCAGAGCGTTGGTGAATGCGTCGGCTGTGCCGGCTTCCGCCTCGCAGGTGGCTACCCCCCTCCCGGGGCGAAGCCGCCTCTGCGCCCCCGCACATGCATCCGTGCGCCCCGTGTGCTGATGCCCGCTGCCCCCATGCACCCCCGAGGCGGGCCGTAACCCCTGGTGACAAGGGGAGTTGTGATGAACGTGGAAGAGACGATCGGAGTAGGGACCCCGCGCATTCCCCAACAACGCGGCGAGCGCGTCCTCGACGCCGCGGTGCGGTACGCGGAGGAGCGGCACTGGGACGTTTTCGCAGGCACCTGGCTGGAGGCCGTGGACGGCCGGGAACGCTGCTCCTGCGGCGATCTCGACTGCCCGGCCCCCGGCGCCCACCCGGCCCGGCCGGACTGGGCCACGCAGGCCACCGGCAGCGCGGTGGGCGCGCGCCGGATGTGGGCGAAACACCCGGCGGCCGCGGTCCTGCTGCCGACGGGCCGGACGTTCGACGCGCTGGACGTCTCCGAGTCCGCGGGCTGCCTGGCGCTGGCCCGCATGGAGCGGATGGGCATCGAGCTGGGGCCGATCACCAGCACGCCGTTCCGCCGGATGCTCTTCTTCGTCCTGCCGGGCGGGGCGCTCAAGGTCGCGGACGCGGCGCGCAAGCTGGGCTGGCGCCCCTCCTCGCTGGACCTCGTGGCGCGCGGCGAGGGCGACTACGTGGTGGCACCGCCGAGCCGGGTCGGCAACCGCGGCGCCGTCCAGTGGGCGCGCCAGCCCACCGTCGCCAACCGCTGGCTGCCGGACGCGGAGGAGCTCGTCAGCGCGCTCGCCTACGCGTGCGGCGGGCAGTCCGCGGAGGCGCGGGGGCGGTAGCCGCCCCTGCCCGAGGCCAGGACGAACGTCCTCCGGAAGTCGTTGACGTTTGTCACCTGCTTCCGCCCTCGGCCGACTCTAGGCTGAGGACGGGGGCGGGGCCTGCCGTCCCGAGCACCACCAGGAACGAGGGATGGCAGTGGGACGGGAAGCGACAGCCGCGGCCGTACGCGTCGAGGGACTCTGGAAGCGGTTCGGCGAACAGGTGGCGGTCGCCGGGATCGACCTGGAGATACCCGCCGGCCGGTTCATCGGGCTCGTCGGGCCGAACGGTGCGGGCAAGACCACGACGCTGTCGATGGTCACCGGCCTGCTGCGGCCCGACTCCGGACTGGTGGAGATCGCCGGGCACGACGTCTGGGCGGACCCGGCCGCCGCGAAGTCGGTGATCGGCGTGCTGCCCGAGGGGCTGCGAATGTTCGAGCGGCTGTCGGGACGCGAACTCCTCGCCTACACCGGGCGGCTGCGGGGCCTGCCCGGTGACGAGGTGGACCAGCGGGCCACCCAGCTCCTCGACGTGCTCGACCTCGCGGGCGCGCAGCACAAGCTCGTCGTCGACTACTCGACCGGCATGCGCAAGAAGATCGGGCTCGCGGCGGCGCTGCTGCACAACCCCGAAGTCCTCTTCCTGGACGAGCCGTTCGAGGGCGTCGACCCGGTCTCCGCGCAGTCCATCCGCCGGGTGCTGGAACGTTACACCGCCTCCGGCGCCACGGTCGTCTTCTCCAGTCACGTCATGGAGCTGGTGGAATCGCTGTGCTCCTGGGTCGCCGTCCTCGCCGCGGGCCGCATCCGCGCGCACGGCCCCCTGGAGGAGGTCCGGGGCGAGGCACCCACGCTCCAGGCGGCGTTCCTCGACCTCGTCGGCGCACGGGGAACGAGCGACGGCCAGGAGCTCGACTGGCTGGGCGGCGTCCGATGACCACCGCTCCCGCCCCCGCGGCCCCTTCTACCCCTCTCCTCTCCCTGACCCCGCTCTTCGCTCGTCTGAAGGTGACGTTGCTGCGCAACGGCCTGCGGCAGTCGAACAAGCGCAGGGCCGTCTTCATCGCGTCCATCGTGCTCGTGGCCCTGCTCGGCGCGCTCCAGCTGCTCGGCCTGGCGGCGCTGCGCGGCACCGAGCACGCGGCGGTGCTCACCGTGCCGCTGGCGGTGCTCCTGGCACTCGGCTGGGCGGTGGTGCCGCTGTTCTTCCCCGGCGGCGACGAGACCCTGGACCCGACCCGGCTGGCGATGCTGCCACTGCGGCCCGCGCCGCTGGTCACCGCGTTGCTGGTCAGCTCGCTGATCGGCATCGGCCCGGCGTTCACCGTGGTGATCCTGGCGGGCTCGGTGATCGCGACGGCACACGGGGCCGCGGCGTTCGCCATCGCGGTGCCGGCGGTGCTGCTGACCCTGCTGGTCTGCGTGGCGCTCACCCGGGCCGTCGCCACGGCCAACGTCCGGCTCCTGTCCAGCCGCAAGGGCAAGGACCTCGCCCTGCTCAGCGGCGTGATCATCGGCGTCGGGGCGCAGCTCGTCAACCTGGCGCTGCAGAAGCTGAGCGAGGCCGGGCTGGCGCGGCTGGAGCCGCTCGCGGACGTCACGCGCTGGATCCCGCCGGGCTCGGCGCTGGACGCCGTCCGGGCCACGAGCGAGGGCGAGTACGGTCTCGCCGCGGCAGAACTCGCTCTGACCGCTGCCGTGCTGGCTATGCTGATGCTCTGGTGGCAGCGGACCCTCACCAGGGTCATGACCTCGCCTGACTCCTCCACCCTCGTCGCGGCGGCGAAGCCGGAGAAGGAGCGCGGCGCCGGGACGGGCCTCGGCCGCCTACTGCCCGCCGGCCGGACGGGCACGGCCGCCCAGCGCCAGCTGCGGTACGCCTGGCGCGACCCGAAGATCAAGACGACGTGGGGGTCGACGCTGGGCATCGGCGTCGCCATCCCGATCGTCAACATGGTGCAGGGCTCGCACAACCTGTACTTCGTGTCGGTCGCGGTCATCATGCTGACCGGCATGATGTACAACCAGCTCGGACAGGACGGACCGGCGTTCTGGATGGTCCTCCAGACGATCGGCTCGCCGCGCGACGCCCTCGCCGAACTGCGGGGACGCGCGCTGGCGCTGGCGCTGATCGCGGCGCCCTACCTGGTCGTGCTCGTCCTGGGGATGGCGGCGGTCACCGGCCGGTGGGACCAGGTGCCGGAGGTGCTGGGCCTGTCCCTCGCCGTACTTGGCGCGTTCCTGGGCACGGGCGCCATCGCCTCGGTGCAGTTCCCCTACTCCGTCCCGCAGGACCACGCCTTCAAGAACATCGCCCCCGGTCAGTCCGGCATCGCCTGGCTGGGCACGCTCTGGTCGCTGGCCGGTCTTGCGGTGTGCGCGCCGCTGATCGGGCTGACGATCGGCCTGCACCTGACGGGCGGTCACGGTCTGCTGTGGATCCTGCTGCCGCTGGGCGCCGTCTACGGGCCGCTGGCCGTCTGGGCGGGACTGCGGTTCGCCGCGCCGCGGATGGCGCGGCGCCTGCCGGAGATCCTGGCGGCGGCGACCAAGGGGTAGCGGCGAAGCCGCTGGTCAAGTGGGGGTGCCACCGTGGGCCCGGGGCGTTGTCAGTGCCCGGGTCTACGGTGGCTTCATGAGTTCCGCGATGTCCTTCATGCTGCTCGACCTCGCCGCGACGCGTGCCTTCATCGGCGGCCGCGACGAGAAGTTGTCGCACGCCGTCCGTGACAACTTCGGCGCCGATCTGGCCGCCTCCGACTCCTGGTTCGGCAGTGAGATCGACCGTGGCGCCCCCACCGCGTACCAGGCCCTGGAAGCGGTGATCAACGGCGGCCCGTTCGACGAGGAGTTCGCCTTCCAGTACGGGTACGCGTACAAGCGGCTCTGCGAACTCACTGGTTACCGCCTGTCCAACGACAACTTCTGTCCGATACGGGTCTCGTGGCTGCCCGAGCTGGACAAGGCGATGGCCGGGCTGGGCATCACCGCCGTCTCCGTCTCCGAGCTCACCTGGTCCCTTCCCGCCCCGCTGCCGTTCACCGACCTGCCCGGCTACGGCGAGTGGACGGCGGAGGACTGCGCCAAGGGCCTGGCGCAGTGGGAGGCCACCACCGAGGAGCAGCGGCGGGCCGTGGATCCGATGACGCTGGAGGTCGTCGAGGAGTGCGTGAGCTGGCTGTGGGCGGCGCGGCGGAAGCCGGGGTTCGGTGTGGTCGGCTTCCTGTCGTGAGGCGGGGGGGCGCGGGAGCCGGCGGGGGCCGGGCCGTCTGTGCCCCCCTCCTCTGGGCGCTGGTCACGCCGCGGCGGTGGCGCTCCGTTCGTCCTCGGTCTCGGTCGCGGCCTCGGCCGGTGCCGCCGTCTCCGCCGTTCCGGCCCCCGCCTTCGGCAGGGTCCAGCTCGCCGGCAGTTCCCGCGCCGACTCCACGTACCCGTCGGGGCGGACGAGCAGGGCCGTGCGGGCGGCGTCGGTGCGGGTGACGGTGAGGGCGCCCGGCGGGGCCGGCGGGACGTCGGGGCCGGTGTCGCGTGGGAGGACGCGGACGTGGGTGCCGGCGCGGAGCGCCTCGTAGAGGCGGGTGGGTCCGTCGCCGGCCTCGACGAGGGGCAGGTCGGGCGCGCGCCGGCCGGTGAGCGGGTGGGAGCCGGGGGGTGCCGGGTAGGCGACCGCGAGCCCGGAGACGGTACGGGCGAGGCGGTGCCCGACGGCCGGGGCGAAGGGGAGGACGCGGGCGGCGGCGTCGCGGACGCCCCGGGCCACCGGGGAGTCGAGCAGCACCGTGCGGACGATGGCGCCGCTGACGCGCAGCACCTGCTCGCCGACGGGGTGCCGTTCGGCGTGGTAGCTGTCCAGCAGGGCGTCCCCGGCCCGGCCGTGGAGGACGGCCGCTAGCTTCCAGCCCAGGTTGGCGGCGTCCTGGATCCCAGCGTTCATGCCCAGGCCGCCGGCGGGCGAGTGGACGTGCGCGGCGTCGCCGGCCAGGAACACCCGGCCGTCGCGGTACCGGGGCACCTGGCGCTCGTCGCTGTGGAAGCGCGAGGTCCAGCGGGCCTCGTGGAGGCCGAAGTCGGTGCCGAAGAGGGCGCGGGTGACGTCGGTGAGCTCGTCAAGGTCGACGGGCGCGTCGGTGGGCAGCCGGGTGCCGCGCCGCCAGGCGATGAGCCGGAACCAGCCGTCGCCGAACGGGACGACGAACGAGAACCCCTCGGCGCCGCCCCGGAACGCGGGCACTTCGCGCGGCGGGTCGGTCAGCCGGACGTCGGCGAGCATCACCGAGTCGAGCACGGCCCGGCCGGGGAACGGCATGCCGATCGCCTCGCGCACGGTGCTGTGCACGCCGTCGGTGCCGACCGCGTAGCGCGCCCGCAGCGTGCGCGCGGTGCCGTGCCCCTCCTCGACGTCCTCGACGTCCTCGACGTCCAGTTCGACCCCGTCGGCGTCCTGCCGCAGTCCGGTGCAGCACACCCCGCGCCGGATGGTGGCACCCGCCGCCTCGGCGCGCTCTTCGAGGAGGCGTTCGACGTGGTACTGCGGCGTCATCAGGACGCCCGGGAAGCGCGTCTCCAGGCGGCCGAGGTCGATGGCGGTCCGGCCGGACAGGCGCACCCCGTCCACCAGGTGGCCGGTGGCGATCAGCGGCTCGGCGAGGCCCCGCGCGTCGAACGCCTCCAGGGTCCGGGCGTGCACGGCGAAGGCCCGGGTGAGGTTGGACTCCGTGCTCCGCCGCTCCAGCAGCGTGACCCGCACGCCCGAGGCGGCGAGGTCGCCGGCCAGCAGGAGGCCGGTGGGCCCGGCCCCGACGACGAGGACGTCCGCGGACGGCGCGGTGGACGAGGGGGTGACGGTGTGGGCGG
>NZ_JAIQLH010000341.1 GCF_020037025.1 Streptomyces huiliensis
GGACGGCGCGGTGGACGAGGGGGTGACGGTGTGGGCGGTGGCGGTGGTGTCGGTACGCGCGGACATGACGGCCTCCTTCGGCCGGTTCCGATGGCCTGTCCCCTCCAGTGCACACCCGGGCCGCGCGGTATGTCAACGGCTGTTGAATTATTGGCCCCGGAGGGCGTTCCACCAGTCCACGACTGCTCCGCGAGCGACTGCGGGCAGCAGTGGGACGACCTTCCTCACACGTCAGGGCGGTGCCGTGGCTACACCGGCACCGCCGCCCGGAGGAAGGGCTCGGCCGCGCGGCGCCAGGCGGCCGGCTGGTCGTAGTGGAGGAAGTGGCCGGCGTCGGCGACCTCGGCGTAGCGGCCCTGTGGGAGGACGCGGACCATCTCCTGGGCCTCGGCGCGGCCGAGCTCGCCGTCCAGGCCGCGGACGACGAGGGCGGGGCACTCGACGAGGGCCAGCTCCTCCCAGTGGGCGTCGTGGGCGTAGGCCTCGCGGGCCGTGAGCATCTGCCGCCGGAAGAAGAGCGGACGCCAGCCGTCCGCGCGTTCGGCCATCACCTCGGCGTAGAAGTCGCCGCGCGCGGGGACCGGGCGGTCCAGGGTCGGATCCTCCTGGCCGAACCAGCGGCGGACGTCCGCCAGCGTCGCGAAGGGCACCGGCCAGGACTTGAACCACTCGCCCCAGCGGCGCTGGGTGGCCGCGCCCAACGCGGAGGCGCGCATGTCGCAGATCACCAGGGCGCGGACGAGGTCGGGCCGGCGGGCCGCCAGCCGCCAGGCCGTGAGGGCGCCCATCGCGTGGCCGATGAGGGTGACCGGGGCGAGCCCCAGCCGTTCGACCACCGCCTCGGCGTCCGACACGTAGGCGTCCAGGACGTACGGCCCGCCGACGGGCTTCTCGCTGCGCCCGTGCCCCCGCTGGTCGAGGGCCACCACGCGGTGCCGGGCCGAGAGCCAGCGGGCCGTCTCCGCCCAGTGCGCCGCGCGGCCCATCAGGCCGTGCAGCAGCAGGACTCCGCCCGCACCGGGCTCCCGGACCGCGGTCGGCACGGCACCGAGCGGCGCCCGGCCCAGCGCGTCGACCGCATGCGTCCGGTCGGCGAACTCCCAGGCGGCGAGCCGCACTCCACCGCTCCCACTGACATCGATACGCCGCGCCATCACTCCTGGCATCCCCACTTCACCCCCGGACAGCTCCACCTTATGGAACCCCCTTTCGAATGGGACGGTTCTCGCGCTCAACACCCCTCGTTCGAGTGACCGGGGCCGAGGATTGACCGTCGTCGCCAAGGGGAGAAATCGACTCGGGCGCGGACCGCTCGGGGAAACAGGTCCGCGAGGCGCACCCTGGGAGCTCGGGGCCCCGGGTCGCCAGAGGGGGAATACGGGGAGGCGGGGCCCCGGCCGCCCGCGAGGGCGCCGGGGCCCTTGTCATGCTTGGCGCCCCTGCGGGGCGCGGGGACTCGGTGACGGGCCGCACCGCCCCTCCCGGGCGCGCGGGCCCGCCCGCTCGGGCCCTGCCCGGCGCT
>NZ_JAIQLH010000342.1 GCF_020037025.1 Streptomyces huiliensis
CGGCCGGCAGGGACAGGGCCGCCGGCTGCCGGCGCCGCTTCGGGGCGTACGCGTCCGGCCGGAGTCGGGCCGGCGGCGCCCGCCGCCCGCCCGTCCGGCCCTGCGGCGCGTGCGTGCCGTCGCGACCGGCGTGTGTACACCGGTTCGCACCCCTTGCTGTTCGCGCTGCTGGCCGTGGCGCGCCGGTGGCCCGTCGCGCGGATCGGCGGCGCGGTGCTGGTGCACGACACCGAGGTGTACCGGCGGGCGCTCACGGGCGTCCCGCTGGACCGTACGGCCGTGGGCACCACCGGTGGGGCGGCGCGGGAACTGTCCGGTGGCGGTGCGCTGTTCGACCAGGAGGGCGGCGGGCACCGGGACGGCCGGCGTGCGGTCGCCGACGCGCTCGGCTCGGCCGGGGTGGAGCGGCTGCGGCCGGTGTGGCAGGACGTTCTCGACCGCCGTCTCCTGCCGCTGCGCGCCGGCCGGTCCGTCGACCTGGTGGAGGTGGCCCGCGAGCTCGCCGGTGCGACCGTCTGTGCCTTGGTGGGCACCGCCGCCGACCCGGTGGGCGTGGCGGTGGCGGCCGGCGAGGTGGCCGCCACCGCCGTGCGGGACCATCTGCCCGGCTTCGGACGCCCCGGCACCCGGGGCGCGGCCGCTCGTGCCGCGGAGCGTCTCGAAGAGTTGCTCGCGTCGCCGTCTGGTGCCGGGGAGCGGAGCCTGCGCGCGATGCTGGCCGTCGCCGCCGTCAACACGACCGTCGCCGCACTCCCCCGCGCCGCCGCCTGGTGCGCGGACGCCGGCCTGTGGCCGCAGGCCGCCGACGCGTCGCTGCGGCCCGCCCTGGTGGCGGAGTTGCTGCGGGTCACCGCGCCCTCCCCGGTGCTCCCCCGCGTCGCCGCGGCCGACGCCGTGCTGGGCGGCTGTCCCGTGCGGGCAGGAGAGCGGCTGCTCCTCGTGGCCCGGCACGCCGCACGCGCGCACGACCTGCCCCCGAACCCGTACCGCCCCGCCCCGCCCGCGACGGCCCAGCTCGTCTTCGGCGCCGGCCCCCACGCCTGCCCGGGCGCCCGGCTGGCCCGGGCGCAGCTCGACGACGCCCTCGCGGCCCTCGCGCCCTACCGGCCCGGCGTCGTCCGGGCCCGGGTGGACCGCCGGGCCGCGCTGCCGGGCTGGCGCTCCTTGACCGTCCGCGCGACCACCGGTCTTCGAACGACGACCGGTCTCTGAACGACGACCGCCTCCTGAACTCCGTGGAGAGACCTTGACCACGATCGCCGTCACTGGAGCCGCCGGCTTCTGCGGCTCCCACATCGCCGCCACCGCCGCCGCCCGCGGCATGGACGTCCTGTGCGTGGGCCGCCGGCCCGGCCCGGTGGGCCGGCACGTCCGTTGGGACGCCACGGCAGCACCGCCCGATCTCACCGGCGCCGACCTGGTCGTGCACTGCGCGGCGGCGGTCGGTGATCCCGTTCCCGGTTCACGGGCCGAGAGCGCGATGCACTCGGTGAACGTGACCGGGACGGCCCGTCTGCTGGAGGCGGCGGCGGGACGGCCGGTGGTGTACGTCAGCAGCGCCAGCGTGTACGCGCCCGGCTCCCGCCGCCCTCTCGACGAGGGCCACCTCGTCGGCGGGCAGCGGAACGCGTACGGCCGGACCAAGGCGGCGGGCGAGGCACTGGCACTCGCCGCCGGGGCCGTGGTGGTCCGGCCGCGGGCCGTCTACGGGCCCGGGGACCCGCATCTGGTGCCCCGTCTGCTGTCCCGCGTACGGGCCGGCCGGCTGCCGCTGCCGGGACCCGACGTCCTCCTGAGCCTGACGGCGGTCGAGAACCTCGCCGACGCGTGCCTGAGCGCCCTCGGGTGGCCGCCGGGCGCCTACAACGTCGCCGATCCCGTGCCCTACCGGCGCGACGCGGCGATCCGCGCGGTCCTGCGCGCGCACCGGGTGCGCGCCCGGATCGTCCACCTTCCCCTGCCGCTGGCCCGTGCCGCCGCGGCCGCGGCCGAGACACTGGCCGGGTCGCGGCGGGACGCCGACCCCTGGCTGACCCGGTACGCCGTCGACCAGTTGGCGCGCGGCGTCGTCCTCGACGTGACGAAGGCGCGGCGGCAGGGCTGGACGGCGCGGCGCACGCTGGCCGACTACGACCCGAGCGCGACGGGGCGGGACACGGCCCCGGCCGGGACCCTGCCCGGCACGAGGGACCGGGTCAGCTGACCGCGGCGGCCTGATCGGCGTACCAGCGCCAACCGGCCGTGCCGTCCTCGTACACGCGCAGCATGTACTCGGCGACCGGGCTGCCGTCCGGCGGGGTCAGGGTCAGCGAGCCGCGGATCCGGTCGCCGTGGGCGTCGGCCCGCTCCCATTCCCCTTCCTCCAGGGCCCGTTCCTGCCCGGCGAAGAGGGGGCGGAACTCTTCGAAGCCGGGGAAGGTCTGCACTTCGGCGAAGACCCATGGCATGTCGGTCTCGGTGACGGTCAGCCGGGCGATCTCCTCGTCCTGGTGGAGGAGCCGCCACGTACTGCCGGTGCCGAGGTTCGGGTTGGTCATCCTCGCATCATGGCGGTCCACGACCCCCTCGTCCCGGGCGCCCCCGCCATCCCCTCGACCCGCGGGCCCCGCGCGGTGGTTCCGCAGCCACGCGGAGTCGGTCCGCTCAAGGCCGTAACCGGAACCCAGGAAAGCCAGTTGAGCACTGGGTGCCTGGAATCCGGTGCTCTTTGCCCACCAGGGAGGGAGAAAGGACAGGTGGCACGTACATCAGGCGGCAAACCGGGGGCGGGCCCGGCGCCGCTGTCCGAGAGTGAGCGATTGCTGTTCTCCGGGGCGCTGCGGCACGACAAGGCGTGGGCCGTCCACGAGGACCCGTTGCTGCGCATGAGCTTCTGGTCGATGGCCCGGCAGTTTCCGGGCATGCTCGCGATGATCGCCCGTGTCGCGTGGCGCGAGGACCCCCGGTCGCTCGTCGTCCTCGTCGTCGCGCAGGTGGCCTCCGGGGCGATGTCGGCGTTCCTGCTCGTCGCGACGAACCAGGTGCTGGTGCATCTGTTCGCCGACGGCCCCACGCCGGAGAAGCTGCGCGAGGCGCTGCCCGCGCTGCTGCTCGCCGGGGTGTCCGCGGCCGGGACCGTGCTGCTGGGCTGTCTGATCGTCAGGACCGAAGGGCACCTGTACCCGAAGATCGAGCTGTCCTGCACGAGCGCTTACTACAGCATGATGACGCGGGTCGAGATGTCCGCGATGGAGGACAAGGACATCCACCGCCGGCTGGCCCTCGGCCGTTACGGCACCGACTCCGTCCAGCGGATGCTCTCCAACGCCGTCACCGTCACCAGCGGTCTGATGAGCCTGGCGGCGGCGGCCGTCGTCCTCGGCGCGCTCCATCCGCTGCTCCTGGCCGCCCTGTTGCTCATCGCCGCACCGCGCTGGTGGGGCGCGGTGGTGGTGATGCGCCGCGCCTACGCCTCGCGGCACGTGTGGATCGACCACCGGCGCGCCGTCGACGTCCTGCTGTACCCGATCACGCGGGCCGACGCGACGCCGGAGCTGCGCGTGCACGGGGCCGGGCGGCTGCTGATCCGGTCGCACCGGGACATGGGCCGCACGGCGGTGGCGGAGAAGGCGCGGCTGGCCGGCGCGGAGGCGCGGACGGAGATCGTGGCGGCCGCCCTGTCCGGCACCGCCCGCGTCCTGTCCTACGGGCTGCTGTGGTGGCTGCTGGTCGCCGGCGGCATGCCGCTGGCCGCCGCGGGGACGGCCGTCCTCGCGATCCGCAACGCCACCCAGTACCTGAACCAGATCGTCTCCCAGCTCAACCGCATGTGCGAGGAGTCGCTGTACCTCGCGGACATGGACCGTTCGATCAAGCTGGGCGCGCGGCACGCCATCCCGTGCGGCGGGACCGCGGTGGAGGGCGAGGGGCTGGAGGTGGTGCTGGAGGACGTGACGTTCCGCTACCCGGGCGCCGCGCGTGACGCGCTGCGGGGGGTGTCGCTGACGATCCCCCGCGGCAAGGTGGTGGCCCTGGTCGGGGAGAACGGGTCGGGCAAGTCCACCCTGGCCGGGATCGTCGCCGGCCTGTACCTGCCGACGTCGGGTCAGGTGACGCACAACGGCGTCGAGATCCGCCGGGCCGACCGCGAGAGCGTCTTCGACCGGGTCGCCCTCCTCCCCCAGGACGTGAGCTGCTGGCCGATGACGGTGCGCGCCAACGTGCACATCGGCGACGCGGGCCGGTCCCTGCGCCAGGAGAAGGTCGAGGCCGCCGCCGAGTACGCGGGCATCCGGCCCGCGGTGGAGGAGCTGCCCCACGGATGGGACTCGATCGCCGTCAAGGGGTTCGAACGCGGTGTGCGCCTGTCCGGCGGGCAGTGGCAGCGGGTGGGCGTCGCCCGGGCCGTGTACCGGGAGCGGGATCTGCTGATCGTCGACGAGCCGACGGCCGCGCTCGACGCGAAGGCCGAGATCGCGCTGTTCGACTCGTTGCGGTCCTTCACCGACGACGGGGTGGGCAGCGTCCTGCTCATCACCCACCGCCTCGCCGCGACCGCGACCGCCGACCTCATCTACGTCCTGCACCGGGGGGAGTTGGTGGAAGCCGGCGGCCACCAGGAGCTGATGGCCCTGGAGGGCGGCCACTACCGGGAGTTGTACGAGCTCCAGGCCGCCCAGTACGCGACTCCGGCGCTTCCCGCTCCGCGCAAGGAGGACGCCCGGTGAGCCGTCGGCGTTCACGTCAGCCAAAGCCGTAACGGCTTCAGAAAGCTAACCGTTAGTGTTACGGTCACCGCATGAAGAGAGTGAGCTTCGCCGAGTTCGGCGGTCCGGACGTCCTGCGCCTCACGGAGGCCGCGGAGCCCCACGCGGGCCCCGGCGAGATACGCGTCGCCGTGCGGGCGGCGGGCGTGAACCCCGTCGACTGGAGGATCCGTGAAGGCCAGTTCCAGGATGTCCGCCCGGTCGAACTGCCCGCCGGGATCGGGCAGGACGCGGCCGGGGTGGTGGACGAGGTCGGCGCGGGCGTCGCGGGGGTCGAGGCCGGGGATCGCGTGTTCGGGCGTGGTGCGGGCACCTACGCCGAGTTCGCCGTGCTGTCGGCCTGGGCCCGGATGCCTGAGGGCCTGACGTTCGAAGAGGCGGCCGGCTACCCCTCCGTCGTGGAGACCGCGTTGCGCGTCATCCGGCAGACCGGCGTGCGTCCCGGGCAGACGCTGCTGGTCAGCGGCGCGTCCGGCGGGGTCGGGTCGGCGGTGCTGCAGATCGCCCGGGACCGCGGCATCACGGTGATCGGCACGGCCGGCGCCGCCAACCAGGACTATCTGCGCGGCCTGGGCGCCCTCGCCACGACGTACGGCGAGGGCTGGGCCGATCGGGTGCGGCGGCTCGGCCGGGTCGACGCGGCCCTCGACCTGGCCGGCTCGGGCGTCATCCGTGAACTGGTCGCGCTGACCGGGGATCCGCGGACGGTGGTCTCCATCGCCGACCTGAGCGCGCCGGAACACGGCGTCCGGTTCTCCGGTGTGACCGGAGACGTACCGCGAGCCCTCGACGAGGCCGCCGACCTCCTCGCGCGGGGACGGCTCCACATCCCCGTCGAGAAGGCATACCCGCTCGCCGAGGCGGCCGCGGCGCAGGCCGACAGCCAGGCCGGGCACACGCGCGGGCGGCGGGTCCTCGTCGTCTGATCCGCCGCCTCACGCCGGGGGCCGCCGTCTCACGCCGGGGTCCGCCGCCTCACGTCAGGGTCCGCCGCCGCGGGCGGGGGTCCGTCGTCTTCACGCGAGGATCCGCAGTTCCACACGAGAATCCGCCACCTCACGAGGAGCCCCATGCACACCCCTGTCACGATCATCGGCGCCGGACTCGGCGGCCTCACCCTCGCCCGCGTCCTGCACCTCCACGGCATCCCGGCCGCGCGCTGCCGCGGCGGCCGCCAAGGTCGCTCACGCTCCCACGCCACAGGTGATGCTCGACTTCCTCACCGGATGACGGCGATCTCCGGCAGGGGCCGCCGCCACGCGCCGCCGAGTTCCGCGACGAGGACCCGGCGGGCGGCATGACGGACCCTGTCCCACCCTTCACCGGTGCGCAAC
>NZ_JAIQLH010000343.1 GCF_020037025.1 Streptomyces huiliensis
AGGACCCGGCGGGCGGCATGACGGACCCTGTCCCACCCTTCACCGGTGCGCAACGCCTCCCGCGTCCAGTCGTCACCGGTCATTCCGGCGCAGACGGCGTCGATCTCCCGCAGGTCGGGCAGGACGCCGTGGCCGAGTCGCCCCTCCTCCACCAGGAGCGGGGCCAGTCCGTAGGCGTGGTCGAAGTCCAGGGCGATCTCATCCGCCTGCACGCCGTGCCCGGCCAGCCAGGCGACTTGGGCCGAGGCGTCGGCCGCCAGGACGGCGAGCGACTCGAGCAGCAGGCGCCGGCGGAACGACGGACCGGTGTTCTCCATGGCCTGATCGTCCCATGCGTCCGTCGACAACCCCCTTGAATTCCGGGCTGCTTGGCGCCGCTCCGTCGGCGCGTGACCAATCGTGAGAGCGGGCAGGCTCTGCCCGTTCCCCCGCACGTCGGCTCGGGAGGTCGCGGAGTGTCCACGGTCGAGGAGCGCGTGAAGCGCGTCATCGTCGAGCAGCTGAACGTCAAGCCGGAGGAGGTGACGGACAACGCGTCGTTCGGCGGCGACCTGGGAGCGGACTCCCTGGATCTCGTCGAGCCGGCCACGGCCCTGGAGATGGAGCTCGCCGTCGACATACCCGACGAGGAGGCCGCGGAGATCTCCACGGTGCGGGGTGCCGTCGACTGGTTCGAAGCTCACCGGCGGTGAGCCCCGGGGCCACGGGGTACGTGCCCCCGTGGCCCCGGCCGCTGTTTACCAGCTCCAGTAACCGTGCGAGATCCAGCCGGAGACGCCGGTGTTCACGTCGTAGACCTTGTCCCACTGGCCGTCGCCCGAGACGTCACGGTGCGCCAGGCGGTGGTTGCTGTAGCAGAGGCCGACGACCGAGCTGGACGTGCTCGCGGCGGCGCGGATGCGCACGCCCTCGCCCGTGCAGTGGCCGTACACGTCGTCGGCGTGGGCCGGCGCCGCCATCGCCGCGCCGCCGAGCGTGGCGGCGAGCAGCAGGCCCGCCATCGCGCCGGCACGCTTGCCCGCGTTCTTCCCCCGAATTGCGGAATTCACTTCTTGCTCCTTGATGGTGATTCGGCCGGGCACTGATGATCTTGAAGCCCGGCGAGGAGGAACGTATCAGCGGATGATCTTGAATCGGGCCCTCGGGACGATTTGAAGACATGTCCATGACCAGCTGGTGACATCCACCTCGCGGTGCGCCCCTCCCGCCTTTGCCCGCCGGGCACTTGGAAAGTCGCTCTCGGCCCGCTAACTTGGAACAGTCGTTCCAAGAAGGGTGGCAAGTAGTGGCGGACAGCAAGCACTTCGACCCCGACGCCGTCCTGGACACGGTCGTGGAAGTCTTCTGGCGGCAGGGCATGGTCGGCACCGGCATCCAGGGCCTGGTGACGGCGACCGGCCTCAGCCGCTCCAGCCTGTACGCCACCTTCGGCACCAAGGACCGGCTGTACGCCGCCGCGCTGCGCCGCTACATCGAGCGCCACTCCGCCCCCGCCTTCGCCCGGGTCGCCGGCGCGGGCACCGGGCTCGCCGCCGTCGAGGAGTTCTTCGCGGCGCTCGTCGAGTACCGCTGCTCGGGCGGGTACGCCGGCTGGGGCTGCCTGATCACCAACGCCCACGCCGGACCGGAGTGCGAAGACCCGGTCGTCCGCGACCTGCTCGACCGTCACCACCGGCACCTGCACGAAGCCCTGCGCGCCGCCCTGGTCACGGCCGGGCGGCTGGGCCAGCTACACCCCGCGGCCGATCCGGACGCCGGCGCCGCCGTTCTTGCGGCCCTGGCCTACGGGGTGAACCTCCGCTCCCGCGCGGGAGCGGACGCCGCCTCCCTGACCGCCGTCGTCGAATCCGTCCTCGCGCCCCTGCGTGCCCCCCGGCCGCCCGGCGCCCCGGAAACCAGAGACAGCCCGGAAACCAGAGACAGGAAGAGCCCGTGAACCTCCACGCCGCACTGCGCGCCGTCCACGAAGGCCGCCACGACCGGATACCGCCCCACATGATCGAGGTCATGGACCGCGCGGCGGCCCGGCTGACCGAGTCCGGGCAGGTCGAGCGCGCCCTGGGCCCCGGCGCCCAGGCCCCCGGCTTCACCCTGCCGTCCGCGAAGGGCGAGACCGTGGTCCTCTCGGACCTGCTCGCCCGGGGCCCGGTGGTGCTCAGCTTCTACCGGGGCGCCTGGTGCCCGTTCTGCAACCTCGAACTGCGCGCGCTCCAGCAGCGGCTCCCCGACGTCACCGCCCGGGGCGCGCGGCTGGTCGCCGTCTCCCCCGAGGTCCCCGACGAGTCGCTGTCGCTGAGCGAGCGGCACGGGCTGGCGTTCGACGTCCTCAGCGACGAGGGGTGCGAGACGGCCGCACGGTACGGGCTCGCCTTCGACCTGCCGGACGACCTCGCCGACGTCTACGACGAGCTGGGCTTCGACCTCAAGCGCGTCAACAACGGCCACCGCCGTACGCTGCCGATGCCCGCCACGTACGTCATCGACGCCGAAGGCGTCATCCGCTGGTCCTTCGTCGCGGCGGACTACGCCGTGCGCGCCGAACCGGACGACATCGTCGCGGCCCTCGACTCGCTGCGCTGACCGGCGGGTCTCCGGCGCCTGCAGTGGCTCCCTGACCTGACGCCGGCCCGGTCCCGGTCGGGCCCGTCCGGAGCCGAAAGGCGGCCGTCCATGCGCTCCCCCACCACCGACCGTCCACGCCGTCCCGCCGCACCGCGTACTGCGGCTGCCGGCGGCAGGGGGGCCGCTGGGGGTGGTGGAGGGGACCGCCCTGCCGGCCGTGGTGCACCTGGGGGTCGCCTGCCCGGTGGCGACGCGTCGGCCGAGTCGAACGTCACCCCTGTGAGGGACACGCTTCCGCCCGAGGACCGCGTGCAGGTGATCCCGCCGTCGGCCGGTACCGATCCCGCGCCGCGGTCCGTCGCGCACTCGCCCCGCATGATCGGCAGGCGCACGCACGTGCGCTCGTCGACGTGGGACATGGCCGCCGGGCTCTCGGCCCCGAGCATCACTCCCTGGTCGGCCGGCGTCTTGGAGACGGTGTCCGTCGGGCACAGGTCCGCCCGCGCCTTCCGCCACGCCGACCCAGGACGGCGCGCAGGCCCCGGCGGCCACCGCGCAGGCCGCCACGGCACGGCTCCCGGACCAGGGCATGGGCCCCCTGTCGACGTACGCGCGGAGTCGCGGCACCGGCCCGGGCGGGGCGGCGCCGTTCGTCCGTCCGTCCCGGGCAAGGCGGCGCCTTCCTCCACAGCCCCAGGCCCCCACGCCGCCGGGCCGGGGACTATCGCAGGCGGGCCGCCGGGGTCGTGACTCCGGCCGGGGGCCGAGACGTCCCGCGGGCGCGCAGCGTAGTGCCCGTCGCCGTCCCGTGCCCGCGGTCAACACGGGTACACGGCAGAAACCCGCTTTCCCCGGGACGGCCGGGCGGAATCCCCGATGATGGTGACCGCTCGGGACAACGGACCAACCAGCGCTGGGAGTACGCACATGGCAGTGGAGGCCGGCACGCAGCAGGAGCGCGTCGCGGGGCGGGTGTGGACGGTACGCCTTGACCCCTCCGGCCGCCCGTCCGCCGGGACGGTTCGGCTTTCCTGCTCCCGTCCGGCCTGCGGGGACCGGCACTTCTCCGACGGTGCCGCCGCAGGGCGCAAGGCCGCGGTCGAACACGTCAACATGCACCTGGCCCGGATCCGCGCGGCCGGCGGGCCGCGCGGCGAGGTGTGGTGCGCATGCCGCGCCGCCGAGTGCGCGTGGCACACCCCCGAGCAGGTCACCGGGCGGCCGGACGGCCGGCGGCCGGGGGCGGCGGCGGAACGGTGCGGCGGGCCCGTGGTCCTGACGGTGTGCGCGGACCGGGCCGGGAGGCTGTGGCGGATCGCGGAGACGTGCGCGCGGTGCGCGGCCGCCATTCCCGGCTGCCGGGTCCTGGACACCGCCCCGCCCCGGCCCCGGACCGG
>NZ_JAIQLH010000344.1 GCF_020037025.1 Streptomyces huiliensis
GGGCCGCCCTCCGGGCCGGGGGTGGCCCGCACGGCCGGGGACCCGGTTGGGCGCGGGGCCGGTTGGGCGCGGGGGCCGGGGGAGCGCGGGGGCCGGGGGAGGCCGTCCGCCGTCGGCTCGTCCGCCGTCGGCTCGTCCGCCGTCGGCTCGTCCGCCGTCGGCTCGTCCGCCGTCGGCTCGTCCGCCGTCGGCTCGTCCGCCGTCGGCTCGTCCGCCGTACGGGCGGACGGCTCTCCGCCGCCGCCGGTATACGGGCCGCCTTGCGCGGGCAGGCGGAGGGCCGCAAGGTCGAGACGAGGAGACTTCGGCGCCGGAACCCGTCGTCCGGTACCGCCCGGGCGTCGTCCGGTATCGCTCCGGCTGGTATTGCTCCGGCCGGTATCGCCCCGACGAACGACCGGACCGCCGGACCGCCGGGCCGCAGGGCCGCCGGGCCGCCGGGCCGTCGCCGAGCCGCCATTGAGCCGCCGCTGAGGAAGGACGCCCATGCCCATCGCCACGGTGAACCCCGCGACCGGCGAGACGCTCAAGACGTTCGAGGCCCTGGCCCCCGAAGGGATCGAGCACCGGCTGGCCGCCGCGGCCGCCGCGTTCCGCCACCACCGGACCCGGGACTTCGCCGAGCGCGCCCGGCTCCTCCGCCGCGCCGCCGAACTCCTGGAGGAGGACACGGAGGACGTCGCCCGCACGATGACACTCGAAATGGGCAAGCCGCTCGCCGCCGCCCGCGCGGAGGCGGCCAAGTGCGTCAAGGCCATGCGCTGGTACGCCGAGCACGCCGAGGCCCTGCTCGCC
>NZ_JAIQLH010000345.1 GCF_020037025.1 Streptomyces huiliensis
GCGGCCAAGTGCGTCAAGGCCATGCGCTGGTACGCCGAGCACGCCGAGGCCCTGCTCGCCGACGAGCACCCGCCGGCCGCCGCGGTCGCCGACTCGGGCGCGTCGGCCGTCCGCGTCCACCACCGCCCGCTCGGGCCCGTCCTGGCCGTCATGCCGTGGAACTTCCCGCTCTGGCAGGTCGTCCGCTTCGCCGCGCCCGCGCTCATGGCCGGCAACGTCGGGCTGCTCAAGCACGCCTCCAACGTCCCGCAGACCGCCCTGTACCTGGAGGACCTCTTCCGCCGCGCCGGGTACCCCGAGGGCTGCTTCCAGACCCTGCTCATCGGATCCGGCGCCGTCGAGTCCGTCCTGCGCGATCCGAGGGTGGCCGCCGCGACCCTCACCGGCAGCGAGCCGGCGGGCCGCTCGGTCGCGGCCGTCGCGGGCGACGAGATCAAGAAGACGGTCCTGGAACTGGGCGGCAGCGACCCGTACGTGGTGATGCCCTCCGCCGACCTGGACCGCGCCGTCCGCACGGCCGTGACGGCCCGCGTCCAGAACAACGGCCAGTCCTGCATCGCCGCGAAACGCTTCATCGTCCACACGGACGTCCACGAGACGTTCCTGGAGCGCTTCACCGCCCGCATGGCCGGCCTGACCGTCGGCGACCCGCTGGACGAGGCCACCGACGTCGGTCCGCTCGCCACCGAACAGGGCCGCGCCGACGTCGAGGAACTGGTCGACGACGCGGTACGGCTGGGCGCCGTGCCCCGCTGCGGCGCCGGCCGCCCCGCCCTCCCCGGCAAGCTCGCCGACGGCTGGTTCTACGAACCCACCGTGCTCACCGACGTCACCCCCGAGATGCGGATCCACCGCGAGGAGGCGTTCGGCCCGGTCGCCACCGTCTACCGCGTCGCGGACCTCGACGAGGCGGTGACGGTGGCCAACGACACCCCGTTCGGCCTCAGTTCCAACGTCTGGACCCGGGACGAGGACGAACAGCGGCGCTTCGCCCGGGACCTGGAGGCGGGAGGCGTCTTCTTCAACGGCATGACCGCCTCCCACCCGGCCTTCCCCTTCGGCGGCGTCAAGCGCTCGGGCTACGGGCGCGAGCTGTCGGGGCAGGGGATCCGCGAGTTCTGCAACGTCACGACGGTGTGGTACGGAGCGGAGCCGAGCGCCGACGCCTGACCTGGGGGCGGATCAACACCCCCAGCGCAGCGCGGGCGTCCGCACGGGAGCGTCCCACCAGCGCAGCATCTCGTCGTCGACCTGACAGAGCGTCACGGAGGCGCCCGCCATGTCCAGCGACGTGACGTAGTTGCCCACCAGCGTCCGGGCCACGGGCACCCCGCGCTCGCGCAGCACCCGGTGCACCTCCGCCGCGAACCCGTACAGCTCCAGCAGCGGTGTCCCGCCCGCCCCGTTGACCAGCGCCAGCACCGGACCGGTGGGGTGGAGGTCGTCCAGCACCGCGTGCACGGCGTAGTCCGCGACCTCCCCGGACGTCATCATCGCCCGGCGCTCCCGGCCCGGCTCCCCGTGGATGCCCACGCCGAGCTCCAGCTCGCCGGCGGGCAGGTCGAAGGTGGGGCCGCCCTTGCTCGGCGTCGAACAGGCCGACAGCGCGACACCGAAGCTCCGCGCCGCCTCGTTCACCCGCCGGGCCACCGACTCCACCCGCTCCAGCGGCGCCCCCGCCTCCGCCACCGCCCCCGCGATCTTCTCCACGAACAGGGTGGCCCCCGTGCCCCGCCGGCCGGCCGTGTGCGTGCTGTCGGTCACCGCGACGTCGTCGTTGACGAGGACACTGGCGACCTGGATCCCCTCGTCCTCGGCGAGCTCGGCGGCCATGTTGAAGTTCAGCACGTCACCGGTGTAGTTCTTCACGACGAACAGCACACCGGCCCCACTGTCCACGGCGGCGGCCGCCCGCACCATCTGGTCCGGGACCGGGCTCGTGAAAATCTCCCCAGGGCACGCGGCATCCAGCATCCCCGCCCCCACGAACCCCCCATGCAACGGCTCATGCCCCGACCCACCCCCCGACACCAGCCCCACCTTCCCCGCCACCGGCGCGTCCCGCCGCCGCACGACCCGCCCCTCGACATCGACGACCAGCTCGGGATGGACGGCCGCCATGCCCCGCAGGGCATCGGGGACGACGGACTCGGGGACGTTGATGAGCATCTTCACGGGGGGCTCCTTCGGTGACGGACGGTTAGGTCGCTGACCTGCATTTCCCCAGGTCAGGCTACATATGAGGAGTTGTTGATCTTGGCGGACTCCGGCGGTCGTTAGCGGTCTGTGGCGGTACTGATGCTGACCTAATGCTGACTTTGCTGATGAGTCGTCAGGTCCTGTGGCTTGTCACTGAGCGTAATAGACGCACGGTAGCCAAGAGTGATAGCAGGCGGAAGCCGACTGAGGGGGCTCGTACCGTGCATGCCGACTGGCTGTGGCAGCCATCCGTTCCGCGAAGGCCGGTCGGGTCGCAGAGGAGGAGTGTGCGGAAGTGGAGCCGCCGTGCTTGGTTCAGGGTGCCGACTCCGGAGGCGTGTGCGCCGCCCCGGATTTGCCCGGGGCGGAGCAGCGTGGCATTTGATGCTCGCCGCAGGCGGCTGGGAGGCAGCGGCTCTCCGAGAACCAGAAGCGACTGGCCTACAACAGCCTGGGGTGCTCCGGCTGACCGGGTACGGACGACGAGAAGGCCTGCTCAGCCGTGCAGGCTGTTCGCCGGCGGCGCGGTGCGCTCAGTGAGACAGTCCACATGCTCGGCCGCAGCAGGTGCTCGTGTGCGCCCTGGCCGCCGGCCTGCGGAACCAGAAGATTCTTCGTCTGCTGGTGGTACATCGGGCACATGGCCTTTGACCTGCGGAAACAGCCGACTTAGTGAAGGGCGGCGAACGTCCTGGCGCGGTGAAGCTGCGTTCGCTGCCGGTCGAGAGATCGGAGGGTGGAGGGACGCTCGGCAGTGTGCGGAAATAACCCCTTGTCGCCTGTCGTTGTAGACGCGGAGCCGAGGGGGAGGATGTTCGGGTGAGGTTGTTTCGCACGGAGGGTGGCGTGACGGAGGTCGCGTCGCGTCTTGCCGAGGTCGAGGCGGACGTTCAACACCTTGTCGAGACCAACCTCGAGACGATGCTCGGCGTACGGTTCCTGGCGAGCGAGTACAGCACCGGGCCTGTGCACGGCGGCCGGATCGACACCCTGGGCATCGACGAGAACGGCGCCCCGGTCGTCATTGAGTTCAAGCGCGCGACCGATGCCGGCGTGATCAACCAGGGGCTCTTTTACCTGTCGTGGCTGGTGGACCACAAGGGAGAGTTCGGGCACCTGGTCCGCGACCGGCTCGGGGCAGCGGTCGCGGCCCAGGTGCTGTGGAGCGCTCCGAGGCTGATCTGCGTCGCCGGCAACTTCACCCGCTACGACGTTCACGCCATCCGCGAGCATCGGCGCAACATCGACCTGGTCCGCTACCGCTTCTTCGGCGCCGACCACTTCGGCCTGGAGACGGTCGCTTCCGTTGCCGCCCAGACGGCGGTCTCACTCGCCCGCCGGGCGAGTGAGACCGCAGGGCCTGGTGCTCGTGCATCTGAGGGCGCGTTGGCGGAGCTGTACGCCGAGGTCGACCAGGTCCTGCTGGGGCTCGGTGACGACATCACCAAGGTCCAGCGCAAGACCTACCGCGCGTACCAGCGCCTGCGGAACTTCGCTTGCGTCTGCCCGCCGCAGAAGAACAAGCTGCTCGTCTACCTCAAGACCAACCCCAAGGAGGTCGACCTCATCCCCGGATTCACCCGGGACGTGACGGGCCTCGGCCACCACGGAACCGGCGACCTGGAAGTGCAGCTGCGCACGGATCGGGACCTGGAGCGTGCCCAGGATCTGTTCCGGCTCAGCTACACCGCGGCGTAGGCGCCGACGGGTATTTGGCCTGTGATGGCGTGGCCAGGACTGGCGGCGTATGGAGTTGTCAGGTCGCTCTCGTTACGGCCTCTCGACGCGGGGTCATGGATTGGCGGTGGACTCCCCATGATGCGGTGGATCCCCGGTTTCGCTAACCGGGGATCCACCGCTATAAGCGATGAGCTTCGGTATGGCGATGCCTCCGTCACCAGCCGGACGGTTTGGCTGTCCCCATGGCGCGGGTGACGGTGATCTCGATGACGACCCGGTTCGGATTGACGCGCGGCGTCTTGTAACGCTGGGTGTAGCGTCGTTCTGCGTCGGTTACAGATTCGGGGTCGTCCTTGATGACTGCGGTGCCCTCGAGGGTGCACCAGCGGCGGCCTTCGGCCTGGCTGACCGCCACCCTCACGCCGGGGCCGGCAGCGCGGATGTTGCGGACCTTCTTGCTGCCGCCGTCGCTGATGACGCGCGCGATTTTGCTCTCGAGGTCGTAGGTCACGCCCACGGGTACGAGGTGCGGAGTTCCGTCGGGGCGGGGCGTGCTCAAGAAGCAGGTCCGACGTTCCTGCCAGAAGGCGTCATCGGGTGCGGAAGGTGGTCGGACGTCAGCCGTCATGATCATTCTTTCACTGGTGGAGCAGCACTACGGCAACCGATGAGCCCGAAAGGACGAGGTTCGAATCCGGGAAGTCGCCGCTGTAATGATCCACCAAATGGGCTGGCTCTGCCTTTCGCCTCGTGCGTCAGCGGGCGCGTACCGCGTTGCTCGGCGGAGGGATGGTTGGGGGGGAGGGGAGCTGCGGCGGTCAGGGTAGGGCGTGTTGGCCGGGAGGGAGGCCGGAGTCCCTGTCCGTGGGCCATTTTGAAGGTGAGGTTCTGCAGGAGGGCTGTCGATGCCTTTGCGGATAGGTGGAGTGCCCAGTTCGGCTGGTGGGCTGCGTGGCCGCCCCAGAGGGTCCAGGCGGAGAGGGGGCTGTTGGGCTGCTGGGCGGCGAAGGCGTCGAACTGTACGCCGGCGGCGTGCGTGCCGGGAGCCTGCCAGGTGACGTAGCGGCGGCCGTCGATGGCGTGCTTCCAGCCCGCGTCGGAAAGTGGCCGGGTCGCCTTGGCGATGACCGTTTCGGTGATGCTGGTAGACGGGCCGCGGCCCCAGGCGTTCTCGCTGGTGATGGTGTTCAGCAGGGTGCCGACGATCTGGGCCGGGGTGGAGGCTGTGGCTGTGCCGTGCCACAAGAGGTCGCTGACGGGTGATTCGTAGGCGGCGAAGGTCCACTTGACGTCGCGGCCGGTGGCGTCGAAGTCGAAGAGCGCGCGCAGAGTCAGGGATTCATGGCTGACGACGGTGGTGTTCTCGTCCCCGGTCCGCACCTTTTCCCAGTCGGCGTGCGAGGCGAGGAAGTCGTGCAGGAGCGCCTCGTGGTCGCCGGCGTCAGCGGCATGCACCGGGACGGTCTCCACTGCCAGCCGTTGGGGTGCGGTTGCCAACTCAGGCCGGGCGGACGGAGGTGTCGGAATCCGTTCATTACTTCAGTGGACATAGCCGCTGACCTGGGCACTGAAGTGTCTACCGACAGGACTGGCGGTCACTTTCGTTTCAGGAGACATTTCAGTGCGCAGCTCCCGTGCCCGACCGGCCGGTCAGCGGGCAGTGTCGCCCAGGGCGGTCAGGATGTCGTCGAGGGTGTGCTCGAAGAGTGGTTCGGGGTCGGCGAGGGCGAAGTCGAGGTGTCCGAAGGCTTCCACGGCCACCGTTCCGTACAGGCGGGTCCAGCAGGCGACGAACACGTAGATGACCTCCAGCGGTACCGGTTCGCCGGAGAGGTGCTCGCGCACCTCCTCCAGCTGCCTCACCCACGCGGGATCGAGGTCGGTGGGCGGGTGGATCGTTCCGCGGCGCCATAGCTGGACCATGAGTTCGAGGATGACGCCGCCGAAGCGCCAGCCGGAGTCGTGGGCGACGGTGCCGGGAGTGGTGTCGGCGTCGGTGACCGGCTTGGCGAACAGCAGCCCGAACTCGTTGGGGTGGGCGAGCGCCCAGTGGCGCAGTTCGCGGCACACCTCGCGCAGTTGCCGCCCGGGCTCGGCGGCCGGGTGGCGGTCGCGGGCGTCGGTCAGGGCGGTGGCCAGTTCGTCGTAGAGGGACGAGGTCAGCGCCTGGATCAGGTCGCGGTGGCCGGCGTAGTAGCGGTAGAGGCCGGGCGCGGTCATGCCCATCTCGCGGGCGATGGCCCGCAGCGTGACAGCACCGGGCCCTTCCTCGACCAGCAGCCGCCGGCCGGTGCGCAGGATCTCCGCCAGGGCCTCATCGCGGACCCGGTGACGGCGGCCGGTACGGGTTCCCGCAGTGCTGGACATGGGCTCGGCCCACCTCCCCTTGACAAAGTTAACACCTATCACTTTACTCTCCCCCGAAAGTTAACGGTGTTAGCAATTGCTCCCGGGGGAGTTTTCATGAAGTACGGCATCGTCTTGACCTATACGGTCACCGAGCGGTGGCTGGCGCTGTCCCGCGAGGAGCGCAACGCGATGCGCAAGGCGCATCTGGAGCCGGTCTTCGCCGCCTACGCCGACCGGGTCCGGGCCCGTTTCTTCGACGCCGAGGCGTTCAGCGGCCGCATCTCGGACTTCGCCGTGCTGGAGACCGGGGACCTGGGCGCGTACTACTTCCTGATCGAGGCCCTGCGTGACACGCCGGTCATCGCCGAGGGCTACCTCACCTTCGGCGAGGTCTTCCTGGGGGTCGAGGACGGCTTCCACCAGTACGAGCAGGTGCTGGCCGGCGGGACGGGCCGGTGACCGAGGACAAGCGGGACAAGCGGCATCAGCCACGGTGGCCGATGCGTGTGCTGCGGGCTGTTGCGGTGGCGGTGCTGCTGGACACGCTCGTGCAGGCCGCGCTGGCCGGTCTGTTCGTCACCGGCGATCTGAACCTGCTCACCTGGCACGCTGCCAACGCGAGCGTGCTCAGCACCCTGACCGTCCTCGAGACGGTGGCGGCGCTGGTGGTGTGGCGGCGCCTTGCCGCCCCGGGATGGCCCGCAGCGGCAAGCGCGGCGCTGGTGGCGCTGGTGAGCGTGCAGCAGGGGCTCGGCGAAGCCCGCATGCTGGCGGGCCACATGCCGCTGGGGATGGCCATCTTCGGCTGCGCGACGGCCCTGGCGTACTGGGCGCTCACCCACCGCACCGGTACCGCCCGGCAGGCGGGTCAGTCCGTGGCGGGGGTGGCCGAGTGAGGCGCCTGAGCCGACGCGGGTTCCTGGGGCTGGCGGCGGGGGCCGGCGCAGGGGTGATCGTGGGCGCGGCGGGCTGGTCCCGCCTGGCCGGCGCCTCCACCGGTCGGGTCCTGGCCAGTGCGGGGCCGCTGCCCAAGCCGTTCGGCGTCCCTCTGCCGGTGCCGCCAGTGGCCCGGCCGGTACGCAGCGAGCGGGGCGCCGACTTCTATGAAGTCGAGCAGCGTGAGGGCCGCGTCGAGATCCTGCCGGGCCGCAAGACCGCGGTGTGGGGGTACGACGGAATCTTCCCCGGGCCGACATTCGCCGCCCGCTCCGGGCGCAGGACCGTGCTCCAGGTGCGCAACAACCTCACCGTCCCGACGGTGACGCACCTGCATGGCGGCGTCACCCCGCCGGAGTCCGACGGCTACCCCACCGACCTGCTGCTCCCTGCCCGCTGCTCACCCGGCCAGGCACGCCAGGCGCACAGCGGCATGACTGGCGGCCACGACGGGAGGACAACCGTGGGCTACCGCAGCTACGAGTACCCCCTGTCGCAGCAGGCTGCGACGCTCTGGTACCACGACCACCGCATGGACTTCAGCGCCCCGCAGGTCTGGCGCGGCCTGGCCGGCTTCTTCCTCATCGGCGACCAGGAGGAGGACCGGCTCCCGCTGCCCGGCGGTGACCGCGACATCCCGCTGATGCTGTGCGACCGCTCCTTCGAGGAGGACGGCTCCTTCCGCTACCCCGACCATGGCCACGACGCCTTCCCCGACGGGGTGCTCGGCGACGTCCAACTCGTCAACGGCGCACCGTGGCCCGTCCTGGAGGTGTCCGCCACCCGCTACCGCTTCCGCCTCCTCAACGCCTCCAACACCCGCCGCTACCAGCTCCGCCTGGAAGCCGAAAAGGGCAGGCGCGGGCGGTTCATCCAGATCGGCAGCGACGGCGGCCTGCTGGCCGCACCCCAGCCACTCGACACGATCGACATGGCACCGGGCGAACGGTGCGACGTCGTCATCGACTTCGCCGGCATTTCCGTCGGCAGCCGGATCACCCTGCGCAACACAGCAGCCGAGGGCGGCATGCGCGACGTCATGCGCTTCCACGTCGTCCGCACGGCACGAGACGACAGCCGCATCCCGGCGCGCCTCGCCACCTCCTTCGACAAGCTCACGCCGAGCAAGGGCATGCCGGTGCGGGCCTTCGACTTCCGCCGGACCAACACCGGTGAGGACCGGCAGATGTGGACCATCAACGGCCAGCCGTTCAGCACCGACACCGTGCTGGCGTCCCCGCGCCTGGGCAGTGTCGAGCGGTGGCGCTTCAGCAGCGACTTCCACCATCCCGTCCACGCGCACCTGGCCCAGTTCCAGGTCATCGCCCGCGGCGGCAGACCACCGGCCCCGGCGGATGCCGGCTGGAAGGACACTGTGGACGTCCGCCCGTACGAAGTGGTGGAAGTCCTCGCACGGTTCGCCGGGTACAAGGGGCGCTACATGCTGCACTGCCACAACCTCGAACACGAGGACATGGCCATGATGGGCAACTTCCAGGTCATCTAGCGAGAACCCGAGCTGGCGGCGCCGTGGCGGCGGTTCATGCCGGTCAGACGGACCAGGGCGGCGAAGCCGTCCTCGGTCCCCGGCCAGTGCGCCCGCACCGCCTCGATCCCCGCACGGCGCACCACTCCGCGCAGGACGAACGCGACGACGATCGCATCGTCCGCGTAGCCCAGGATGGGGATGAAGTCGGGGATCACATCGATTGGCAGCGCCAGGTAGACATTAGCCCGGCAAGACGCATGCGGACCCCACGCGGCAGGCTCTTGTCGGCGGCCAGACGACGCAGCAACCGAAGCAGGTCCGGCAGCAGCCGCAACGCCTCACCCAAGAGAGCGCCCTTAGGGCGTACGACGACAAGAGCGATCAGCAGGACCAGCCAGCACACGACGAGGCCCGCGCCGATCCCCAGAAGGATCTCCCACCGCATCGACTGCTCCCGGTTGCTTTCAGGCAAGGTCACCAGACCATCGCGTACCCACCAAGCCAGACACAGCAAGGAGCATATTGTCCACATCTAGGCAGTTCGCCACTGAAGTAATGCGCGAAACACTGAGCTCTTTCAGTGTTGCCA
>NZ_JAIQLH010000346.1 GCF_020037025.1 Streptomyces huiliensis
ACCGAGCTGCTCCACCCCGCGCTGTTGTGGAACAACCGTACCACGGCGCGGGGTGGGGCACCGGCTAACCGCCGGACGGCTTGCCGTCGTCCTGCTTGTCGGCCGGCTTCCCGTCCTGCTTGCCGGCGGGCTTGCCGTCCGCCTTCTTCTCGGCCTCCTCCTCGGCCTTGGCCAGCCGGTCGAGGGCCTCCTTGATGTTCTTCTGGGCCTTGGCGTACGCCTCCAAGTCCTTCTGCTCCAGCGCCTTCTCACCGGCGGCGAACGCGTCCTGCGCGTCCTTGATCGCCTGCTTCACCGTGGGGTTGGCGGAGGGCGGCCTGGTCGTGTCCGGCGGCTGCTTGCCGGTCTCGCCCTGCTGCTTGCCGAAGACCTCGTCCAGCGCCTCGCCGAGGGTGTCCCGGAAGGCGATCTTCTCGCCGTAGTTGACGAGCACCTTCCGCAGCAGCGGGTAATTCGCCCGGGCACCGCGCACGTACACCGGTTCCACGTACAGGAAACCGCCGTCCAAGGGCACGGTCAGCAGATTTCCGTACTCGACCTCGGAATCGCCGCCCTTGAGCAGCCTGATCAGGCTGGCGACGTCCGAATTGCTGTTGAAATTGGACTGCGCCTGCTCCGGACCCCAGACCGCGCCCTTGGGTTCGAGGATTCTGATCCGGCCGTAGCCGTCGCTCTTCGCGTCCGCGTCGACCGCCATGAACGCGCCCAGGTTGGGCCGGTTCTTGGGCGTGAAGGTCGTCGTCAGCGAGAACGTCTGCGCCTTCTGGTCCGGCATCCGCATGCTCAGGTAGTACGGGGGGACCGCGTTGCCCTTGTTGGTCGGGTCGTCCGGCACCTGCCAGCGCTGGCTGCCCGTGTAGAACGCCGCGGGGTCGGTGACGTGGTAGCGGGCCAGCAGCTCACGCTGGACCTTGAACAGGTCCTGCGGGTACCGCAGATGCGCCTTCAGGTCCGCGCTGATGTCGCTCTTCGCCTTGACGGTCCCCGGGAACGCCTTCATCCAGGTCTTGAGCACCGGGTCCTCGGTGTCCCACTGGTACAGCGTGACGGTGCCGTCGTAGGCGTCGACGGTCGCCTTCACCGAGTTGCGGATGTAGTTCACCCGGTTCTGCTGGGCGACCACAGCGCGTTGACCGGTCGTCAACGAGTCGGTGGTGGTGTCGCCCAGAGTGGTGCGGGAGGCGTACGGATAGCCGTTCGTCGTCGTGTAGGCGTCCACGATCCACTGGATGCGGTGGTCCACCACGGCGGGGTACGCGTCGCCGTCGATGGTCAGCCAGGGGGCCACCGCCTCGACGCGCTCCTTCGGCGTCCGGTTGTAGAGGATCTTCGAACCCTTGCCGATGGCGCCCGAGTAGAGGATCTTCGGCTCGCCGAAGGCCATCGCGTAGGCCGCCCGGTTGACCGGGTTGGACAGCGAGACGCCGCCCTTGCCGTCGTAGCCGAAGCTCTCCTTGCCCTCGTCGCCCGGCTTGTCGATCTCCTTCTGCGGACCGCCCACGATGGAGTACTGGGTGGTCTTCTCGCCGTAGTACACCCGCGGCTCGTACGAGCCCAGGGTGCCGTCCGACTGGAAGTCCGGGCCGCCGCCCTTGGGCACGGAGGTGCCCTTGGCGGTCACGGCGCCGTACCCGTGCGTGTACTTGAAGTGGTCGTTGATCCAGTTGCGGTCGGGGATGCCCTTGATGTTGAGCTCGCGCAGGCCGATGACGGTGTCCTGCTCCTTGCCCCGCACCGTGTACCGGTCGACGTCCAGGGTGGACGGGAACTGGTAGTAGCCGCGCTCCTGGCGCTCCTGCTGGAAGGCCGGCGAGACGATGTTCGGGTCCAGCAGCCGCAGGCTGGCGGTGGAGTTCGCCATCTCGCGCAGCTTGTTCTTGTCCTTGCCGGCCGCGTCGCTCTTGCCCGGGTACTTGTCGTCGACCTTGGTGTGGTCGATCCCGTACGCCTCACGCGTCGCCTTGATGTTCTTGGCGATGTACGGCGCTTCCTTGGTCTGCTCGTTCGGCGAGACCTGGAACTTCTGGACGATCGCCGGGTAGAGCCCGCCGATCAGTATCGCCGAGAGCACCATCAGGCCGAAGCCGATGACCGGCAGCTGCCAGGTGCGCCGCCAGAGCGTCGCGAAGAACAGCACCGCGCAGATCAGCGCGATGATGAAGAGGATCGTCTTGGCCGGCAGATAGGCGTTGGCGTCCACGTAGCGCAGACCCGTCCAGCCGTCCGTCGACCGCAGCCCGCTCGACTTCACGGCCAGCCCGTACCGGTCCAGCCAGTACGCCACGGCCTTGAGCGCGACGAAGAGGCCCAGCAGGACGGAGAGGTGCCCGGTGGCCGCCGCGGTGGCCCGGTGGCCCGGACTGGTCAGCCGCAGACCGCCGTAGAGGTAGTGCACCAGGGCCGCCGCGATCAGCGACAGGACGGCCGCCGCGAAGCCGAAGCTCAGCAGGAAGCGGTACCAGGGCAGGTCGAACGTGTAGAACGAGATGTCCTTGTGGAACTGCGGGTCCTTCTGGTTGAAGGACACGCCGTTGACCCACTGGAGCCAGGTGCGCCACTGCCCGGCCGCGGACGCGCCCGCCACCAGGCCGACCAGCGCGGTGACGGCCAGCAGCACCCACTTCTTGTAGGGGGCGATGCTCATCCGGTAGCGGTCGAGGCTCTGCTGCTCGGCCGACATGGCGCTCAGCGGCGGCCGCAGCCGGTGCGCCAGCCAGATGTTGAATCCCACCGCCAGGGCCATCAGCAGGCCGAAGACGGCGAACAGGCCGATCTTGGTGCCGAGGGTGGTGGTGAAGACGGACGAATAGTGCACCGAGCGGTACCAGAGCCAGTCCGTCCAGAACCCCGCGAACATGACGAAGAGCATGGCCAGCGCCGCCAGCACACCCAGGGTCATCAGCAGGGTCCGGACACGCCGGGACGGTCGGCCGACTCTGATCCGTGGCCCTGTCGGGCCTCCGCCGCGGTCCGGCATCTGGAAAGCCAAGGTGCGCACCTCGAAGTTCGCTGTAAGGGAGCTGTCGATCAGGCCCTGGCGATAGTAGGACCCAGTGTGGCAACTTACCGAGGCTTTACTCGGTTCCCGATTTCGGCCCCTCTCAGGGCACGATATTGGGCATGTCCAGCAATGCCGGCTCCCCGAGCCACCCCGACCACCCCGAACCGGGCTCGCCGCAGATGGCCGCCAGCCCGCTGACCCGCGCCGTTCTCGAGATCGACGAGTACGCCTCCGGCCTCGGCTGGGACCAGCCCGCCCGCCTCTTCGCCCTGGTCGACACCGCGAAGCTCCGCTCGCAGGAGCCCGCCCTGGCCGCCCAGCTCGGCCTCGACGAGGCGGCCCCCGGCGCGGCCGCCCCCTCCTACACCCCCATCGAGCAGGACGAGCTGCCCGCGGGCACCGCGCTCGACGAGTTCCTCGCCACGATCGCCTGGCCGGACGCGGTGACGGGCTGCGCCTTGACCGTGGAGCGGCTGATGCTCCCGCCGTCCGCCGAGGGGGCCGTGCCTCACGGGATGAACGAGAAGCAGCTCGCCAAGTGGGTCGCGAAGCACCCAGAGCGGCAGGAGGTGCGGATGACGGTGGCCGTGCTGCGGGACGGGGCACGCGACTCCGCCGTGCGGCTGCGCGAGAAGGACTCGCCGACCGAGGTGCTCACCGGTCCCGACCTGGTGCCCGGCCTGGCCGAGGCGCTGGCCGCGACCTTCGCGGACTGAGCCGCCCGGGCACGTGTGGCGCGTGACCAGCCTGCCGTGCAGCGCGGCAGGCCGGCCGCGTCCCCCTTGCGGATCTTCTCCAGGGACTTCAGCGCGTCGCCTATGGTCTCCACCCTGACGAGCGTCAGCCCGGACGGGGTGTCCTTGGCGGCGGCCGCGCAGTTGTCCTTGGGGGTCAGGAAGAACCGGGCGCCCTTGTTCCGGGCGCCGACCGTCTTCATCTCGATGCCGCCGATCGGCCCGACCTTGCCGTCGTCGTCGATCGTGCCGGTGCCCGCGACGAACTTCCCGCCGGTCAGGTCGTCCGGTGTCAACTTGTCGACTATCCCGAGGGCGAACATCAGGCCGGCGCTCGGCCCGCCGACGTCGGCCAGCTTGATGTTGATCGGGAACGGGAAGGTGTGCGCCGTCCCCGCCTGGATGCCCACGATGGCCCGCTTCTCTCCGGGCGCCTCACGCGTCACCACGGTGACGGTCTCCGTCCCGCGCGGCTGCCGCTTCTCCTTCTCCGCGGCGGCGGCCTCCTTGGCCGGGACGACCGTGAAGGAGGTCTTCTCGCCGGGCTTGTGCCGGGTGACGAACTTCGCGACGTCGCCGGGCTGCCGGACCTCCGACCCGTCCACCGCCTTGATCACGTCGCCCGCGTGCAGCACCCCCTCGGCGGGGCTCGCCTTGACGACGGAGGAGACCACGACCCGGGTGGGGACGGGGATGTCCAGCTGCTTGAGCGCCGCCACCTTGGCGGCCTCCTGGGACTGGCTGAACTCCTCGGCGGTCTCCTGGTTGAGCTGGTCCGGGGACTTGTCGTCGGGGTACAGCGTGCTGTGCGGGACGACCAGCTTGTCGTGGTTCAGCCAGCCGTAGACCGCCTCGATCATGTTCATCCGGTACTGCGAGCCGGTCACCCGGACCGTGGTCATGTTGAGGTGCCCGCTGGTCGGGTACGTCTTGCGCCCCGAGATCTGGAGCACCGGCTCCCCGTCGTGGTCGCCCAGGGTGTTGACCGTCGGCCCGGGCGACATCTCCGCGTACGGCACCGGGATCAGCACGCCGGCGCAGAGCAGCGCGATCAGGGTCAGCAGGGAGGCGAGCATCGTCGCAGTGCGGCGGGGCATGGAACGACAGTACGGGACGGGTCCGACAGTCCACTTCCGGGGCGGTCCGTACGGGGCAGGAGTGCCTGCCGGGGCCCGTGTCACACGGAAATCCGGCTCCCGGGGCCCTGTGGAACCACGTTACGCGGATCCGGCCCCGGAGTCCGAACGCTCCATGGCCTCGCGGAACTTCGCATACCCCGCGAGCTCGGAGACATCGCCTGCCTTGCGGTTCCGAGCCGCCCAGCTTCCCCACAGGGCGGCAACCACGGCCGCGGCAACCGGGATCAGCAACCAAGCGAGCGCCGCCATAACGGCCTCCGACCTCTTACTCCTCGCGACTTACGATGAGCACATTAATCGTCTGCCGTCTCAACGCTCACGTCAGGGCGCTGGTTACGCAACCGGGGTGACCCGTTCCGGGCACCCGGGTTTTATGCGCCGACCCACTCCTCGGTCCCATCCGAGAACACCTGGTGCTTCCAGATCGGCACCTCGCGCTTGAGGTCGTCGATGAGGCGGCGGCAGGCCGCGAACGCCTCCGCGCGGTGCGGGCAGGAGACCGCGACCACCACGGCCAGGTCCCCGATGGCCAGCTCGCCGACCCGGTGCACCGCGGCCAGCGCCCGTACCGGGAAGTCCGCCGCCACCTTCTCGGCCACCCGCCGCAGCGCCTCCTCGGCCGTGGGATGCGCCGAGTAGCCGAGCCCGGCGACGGAGGCCCCGCCGTCGTGGTCGCGCACGGTGCCCACGAAGAGCGCGGTGCCGCCCGCGGCCGGGTCGCCCACCGCGGCGAAGACCTCGTCCAGGGAGAGCGGGGTCTCGCGGACCGCCACGAGGCGCAGAGGGCCCGGGTCGGAGACGGCCGGCCCGGAAGGATCTTCGTACGTACGGGACATGCGCTCCATCGTGCCGTACGCCGGCCGGGATCCGGCCCTGCCGGGCCGGGATATTCGCACCGGCGTCCGACAGGGGGCCGGACCGGGGCGCCGGACGGTCCGGGAACCGGAGAGGGCCGGACGGCCCGGAACCGTTCCGCTACACCCGCCGCCGGGCCTTGCGCGCCCGCCGCACCAGGGCCGCCGTGCCCAGCAGCGCCACGGTGGCCCCGGCGGCGCCCGCCGCCGTCGCGTCCTT
>NZ_JAIQLH010000347.1 GCF_020037025.1 Streptomyces huiliensis
CGCACCAGGGCCGCCGTGCCCAGCAGCGCCACGGTGGCCCCGGCGGCGCCCGCCGCCGTCGCGTCCTTGCGGCCGAGCCGCCGGCCCGCGACCGTGTGCCGTCCGGCGACCTCCTCCAGCAGCTCCGCCAGGACCTCCTCGTTGGTCCAGCGCGGCCGCCAGCCGGCGGCGTGCAGCCGGTGGCCGCTGACCACCCAGGGGTGCATCGTGTATTCCAGGTCGCCCGCGGGGGACGGCGTCAGGCCCAGGCGGTGCAGCCGGGAGGCCGCTCCCAGGGCCACGGCCGACGGCAGCTCCATGCGGCGGATGCCGGTGAGCTCCTCGACCTCCTCCTGCTCCAGCCAGCCGTCGCAGCCCACCGCCAGTTCGCCCTCGACCTTCTCCAGGGCGGCGAACTCCAGGGCGCTCACCAGGTCCTCGACGTGGCAGAACTGCCAGACGGGCCGGGACCCGGCGACCACCAGCAGGCGGGGCGACTCGAAGTAACGGGTCAGAGCCGTGTCCGTACCGCCGACGAGGACCGCGGGCCGCAGCACGGTGACGTTCAGCCCGGGGTGCGCGCGGGGCGCGCGGCGGGCCAGGCGCTCGATCTCCAGCAGGTCGCCGACGCCGGTGGCCTCGGCGGTCGCCCGCAGCTCGGCGTCCTCGTCGAGGGGCACGTCGTTGTCGGGGTGCGCGCCGTAGACCATCGCCGAGGTGCACAGCACCACCCGGTGCACCCCGGCCGCCGCGGCGGCCGTCAGCACGGTCTGGGTGCCGCGCACGTTGTAGGCGGTGCGGGCGGCCGGATCGGTCTCCAGGTCCAGGTCGAGCGCGAGGTGGACGACGACGTCGGCGCCCCGCAGCTTCTCCGCGATGGCCGGGTCGCGGACGTCCAGGACGTGCCACTGCGCCTCGCTGACGTCGCCGCGGCGCTCGTCGATGGCGAGGACGTGCTTGACCTCCTCGGATGCGGCGAGCCGCCGGGTGAGCAGCGCACCGACGCCGCGGGCGGCACCGGTGACCGCGACCACGGGCCGGCGGCCGGTCGGGCTCGTACTGTCTCGCGCGGAACCGTTTCGCGCTGCGCGAACTTCTCGGTCGGGGGAACTCACCGGGCGTCTCCAGCGGTTGTCTTCAGTACGTATGTGTCATCACCTGTGTCATGACCCGTACGTACCAGGTGACGTCCATCCTGCCGCAGGCCCCGAGCCGGTGGAGCACCAAGCCCCTATACCGGGGAGGTGTCTACGCTGGGTGGTGTTGTCGGGCATTCGCCGTCGGCCATCGCCGGCGGCCCTAGGAGCCGAGGAAACCCGTGAGTGACACCCCATTCGGATTCAATCTTCCGCCGGAGGAGCCGGAGGACGGCGACAACGGCAAGAAGAAGGGCGGTGACCAGGGTGGCCGTGGACAGGATCCGGCGAACCCGTTCGGATTCGGTTCCGGCGCAGGCGGCGCGGACAACCCCTTCGCCGCGCTGTTCGGCGGCGGCGCGAACCCGGCGTTCGGCGGCATGAACCCCGGTGACCTGGGCGCCGCCTTCCAGCAGCTCGGCCAGATGCTCTCGTACGAGGGCGGCCCGGTGAACTGGGACATGGCCAAGGACATCGCGCGGCAGACCGTCGCGCAGGGCACCGCCGACGGCTCCAAGGACGCCAGCGTCTCGGCCGGCGAGCGGGCCGCGGTCGAGGAGGCCGTCCGGCTGGCCGACCTCTGGCTGGACGGCGTGACCTCGCTCCCCTCGGGCTCGGGCACCGCCGTGGCCTGGAGCCGCGCGGAGTGGGTCGAGGCCACCCTGCCCGTGTGGCGGGAGCTGGTGGACCCGGTCGCCGAGCGCGTCGGCTCCGCCATGGGCGACGTGCTGCCGGAGGAGATGCAGGCCATGGCCGGCCCGCTGCTGGGCATGATGCGCAGCATGGGCGGCGCCATGTTCGGCACCCAGATCGGCCAGGCCGTCGGCGTGCTGGCGGGCGAGGTCGTGGGCTCGACCGACATCGGCCTGCCGCTGGGCCCGGCCGGCAAGGCGGCCCTGCTGCCGGTGAACGTCGAGACGTTCGGCTCCGGTCTCGGGGTGCCGCAGGACGAGGTGCGCCTCTACCTGGCGCTGCGCGAGGCTGCCCACCAGCGGCTCTTCGCGCACGTGCCGTGGCTGCGCTCGCACCTCTTCGGCGCCGTCGAGGGCTACGCCCGGGGCATCAAGGTGGACACCTCCAAGCTGGAGGACGTCGTCGGCCGGCTCGACCCCACCCGTCCCGAGGAGATGCAGGAGGCACTCCAGCAGGGCATGTTCCAGCCGGAGGACTCGCCGGAGCAGAAGGCGGCCCTGGCCCGGCTGGAGACCGCGCTGGCGCTGGTCGAGGGCTGGGTGGACGCGGTCGTGCACGCCGCCGCCGCGCCGCACCTGCCGTCCGCCGGGGCGCTGCGCGAGACGCTGCGCCGCCGCCGGGCCACCGGCGGTCCCGCCGAGCAGACCTTCGCGACCCTGATCGGCCTGGAGCTCCGTCCGCGCCGGCTCCGCGACGCGTCGCGGCTGTGGGCCTCCCTCACCGACGCGCGCGGCGCGGACGGCCGGGACGCGCTGTGGGAGCACCCCGACATGCTGCCGACCGCCGCGGACCTGGACGACCCGGACGGTTTCGTCCACCGGGAGCACCTGGACTTCTCCGAGCTGGACAAGATGCTCGGCGAGGCCGCCGGAGGTGCCGGCGGTCAGGACAAGCCGGACCTCAAGAAGCCCGAGGACCCCGAGAACGGTCCGGGGGACGGCGCGTGAGCCTTCACGCGGACGCGGAGCGGGTGCTCAAGGAGTGGCCCGCTCCGTCCGGTGACGGGCGGCAGGAAGCGCTGCGGCTCGCGTACCTGGAGCATCTGGCCGGCCATCCGGACGGCATGTGGAAGGCGTGCCGGGACGGCCACGTCACGGCCAGTGCCCTGGTGGTGGACCCGGCCCGCGGCCGGGTGCTGCTGACGCTCCACCGCAAGCTGGGGATGTGGCTGCAGATGGGCGGCCACTGCGAGCCGGAGGACGCGACGCTGGCGGCGGCCGCGCTGCGCGAGGCCACGGAGGAGTCCGGCATCGCGCGCGGGCTGACCCTGCTGCCGGGCGGCCCGGTCCGGCTGGACCGGCACCACACGCCGTGCGCCTGGCACCTGGACGTGCAGTACGCGGCGCTGGCGCCGGAGGGTGCCGAGGCCGCGATCAGCGACGAGTCGCTGGACCTGCGGTGGTTCGGCTACGACGAGGTCGCCTCGGTGGCCGACGACTCGGTGGTGCGGCTGGTCGAGCGGGTGCGGGCGCTGGTGTAGGCGCTCGCCCCCGCCCTCCTGGGTTCACTCGCTACGGGCGGCGGGGAGGTGCGGAAGCCGGCCGGCGGCGACCACGCCCTCCAGGTAGCCCCGGGCGCGCTCGGTGCGGGGGTACGCCTCCAGGAGCCGCCAGAAGGCGGGCCCGTGCCCGGGGACGAGCAGGTGCGCCAGCTCGTGCAGGAGGACGTAGTCCACGACGTACTCGGGCATGCCCTGCAGCCGGTGCGAGAGGCGGATGCTGCCCTCGGCGGGGGTGCACGAGCCCCAGCGGGTGTTCTGGTTGGTGACCCAGCGGACGCTGTCGGGCCGGGCCCGGCCGCCGAGGTACTGCCCGGAGAGGCGCTCCGCCCGTTCCGCGAGCTCGGCGTCGCCGAGTATCCGCTTGCTCTCCTGGGCCGCGAGCCGGTCGAGCATCACGTTCACCCACCGCTTCTCCTCGGCGTCCGACATGCGGGCCGGGATGAGGACCACCGTGCGGTCGCCCTCGCGGTAGGCGGAGACGGTTCTGCGCCGGCGCGCGCTCCGGCGGACCTCCACCGGGCGGGCCTCGGTCCCCAGGACGGGCGGTCCGAGCGGGCTCGGGCCGCCGCGCGGCGGTCGGGCGGCACTGTGCAGGGGGTCGACGGGCACGCCCCGACGTTACCCCGTCGGCGGTGCGGGAAGTCCCGCCGTCGCCCGGCTGTCGGTGATTCCCCACCACGCCACAGCACTAGGGCCTGTATTGAGTCG
>NZ_JAIQLH010000348.1 GCF_020037025.1 Streptomyces huiliensis
CCGGGGGCGCGGGCGGCGCGGGAGCCGGAGGCGCGTCGGGCGGCCAGGCGCCGCCGGCGGAGGGGGCGCCACCGGGCGCGGCGCCGGGCGGGCCCGCCGCCGCGAAGGGCCCTTGCCGGTCGGCCGCCATCGAGGTGGCCTCAGGGCCGGACAAGGGCCGCACGTTCACCGAGATCGTGCACCCCGACGCGTCCCGGCAGTACACGGTGGGGCAGCGCGTCATCCTGGCATACGCCCCCAAGGCACCCGAGAACCTGCGCTATTCGGTCGCGGACGTGGACCGCGACCTGCCGGTCGGCCTGCTGGCCGGGCTGTTCGCCGTCGCGGTGGTGGCCATCGGGCGGCTGCGCGGCGTCTTCGCGCTGGTGGCCCTGGTCATCAGCTTCGGCGTGCTGACGCTGTTCATCCTCCCGGCGGTGCTCCAGGGTTCGGACCCGCTGCTGGTCGCCGTGGTCGGCGGCAGCGCGATCATGCTGATCGCGCTCTACCTGTGCCACGGGCTCAACGCCCGCACCTCGGTCGCGGTCCTGGGGACGCTCACCTCGCTGCTGGTCATCGGCCTGCTGGGGTCGTGGTTCATCGACTGGGCGCATCTGACCGGGAACACCGACGACCAGACCGCGCTGGTGCACGGCCTCTACCCGGGGATCGAGACCCAGGGCCTGCTGCTGGCGGGGATCATCATCGGCTCGCTGGGCGTCCTGGACGACGTCACGGTCACGCAGACGTCGGCGGTGTGGGAGCTGAAGGAAGCCGATCCCTCGGCGAGTTGGCGCAAATTGTACGGTGCGGCGATGCGCATCGGGCGGGACCATATCGCCTCTGTCGTCAACACGCTCGTGATGGCGTACGCCGGTGCGTCACTGCCGTTGCTCCTGTTGTTCTCGATCGCGGACAGCGGGGTGGGAACGGTGGCCACGAGCGAGATCGTCGCGGAGGAGATCGTACGGACGCTGATCGGCAGCATCGGGCTCGTGCTCTCGGTCCCGGTGACGACGCTGCTGGCGGCGCTCGTCGTCAGTGCCGACCGGCGCACCGGGGCCGAGGGGGCGGACGTGGGGCCGGGGGGCGGCGGTACGCGCTCCGGGGGCGGGCGGCGGCGCCGGGCCAAGCGCTAGCCGGCGTCGAGAGGGGCGTTAAGGGACGTCGGGGGACGTCGGGGGACGTCGGGGACAAGACGGTCGGACGGGGGGGGCTGCCGGTGATCGGGGAGACGGGCCGGGTGACGGGGGCGATCGGCCCCGGCCTGGTCGGCGAGGTGATGCTCCGGGTGCGCGGGGGCGCCGAGGCGTTCCTGGCGTACGCGATGGAGCCGGGCGAGCGCATCACGCGGGGGACGCTCGTGGTCGTCGTGGAGTACCAGCCGCCCCGCACGGTGTACGTGACGTCCGCCTACGGCTGACTCCGGACGGGCCGCGCGGTCCGGCCGGTCCGGGCGGGCCACACCACACGAGCCACAACACAAAAGGGGGAAACGGGACATGTTCTTCGGCATCGTGGCGGGGGCGGTCGTGGTGGCCGCCGCCCTCGCGGTAGGGCTGTTCAAACTGATGTGGCGCGTCGCGGAACCCAACGAGGCCCTGGTCATCTCCGGCTCGAAGCACCGTACGGAGGGCCTCGGCGAGGGCATGGGCTTCCGGATCGTCACCGGGCGGGGCACGCTCGTGCTGCCCGGGGTGCAGGTGGTGCGCAAGCTGTCCCTGGACCTCAACGAGGCGCAGTTGCACGTGGATTGCGTGACGAACCAGGGCATACCGCTCAAAGTCCATGGTGTGGTGATCTTCAAGGTCGGCGACGACTTCGTCTCGATCGCCAACGCGGCCCGCCGCTTCCTGGACCAGCAGAAGTTCATGTCGGAGCGGGTGCACAACGTGTTCGCCGGGCACCTGCGGTCGATCGTCGGCGGGCTGACCGTGGAGGACATGATCCGCGACCGGGAGCGGCTGACGGGCGAGACGCGAGCGGCCTCCGGCACCGAGATGGAGAAGCTGGGCCTGATCATCGACTCGCTGCAGATCCACGAGATCCAGGACCCGACCGGCTACATCAAGAACCTGTCCGCCCCGCACGCGGCGGCGGTGCACCGGGACGCCCGGATCGCCCAGGCCGAGGCGGACCGGCGGGCCACCGAGGCCGAGCAGGCGGCGGCCGCGCGGATGGCCGAGGCGACCCGGGACAGCGAGATCCTCCAGGCCGGGTACCAGGCCGAGCGGGACGGCGCCGCGGCCAAGGCGCGGCAGGCCGGGCCGCTGGCCGAGGCGGCGGCCAAGCAGGAGGTCGTGGTCCAGGAGACGCGGGTGGCGGAGCTGGCGGCGCGGCGCCGGGAGCAGCAGCTCCAGGCGGACGTCCGGAAGCCGGCCGACGCGGCGGCGTACAAGACGCGCACCCTGGCCGAGGCGGAGCGGGACGCCCGGATCTCGGCGGCGCAGGCGCTGGCCCAGGAGACCGAGCTGGCCGCGGCGGCCGACGCGACCCGGGTGAAGACGGAGGCCGCGGCCGAGGCGGAGGCCACCAAGGCGCGCGGGCTCGCCGAGGCGGCGTCGACGCGGGCCACGGGCGAGGCGGAGGCGGCGTCCGGGCAGGCCCAGGGCGTGGCCGAGGCCGCGGCGGCGAAGGCGCAGGGCCTGGCCGAGGCGGAAGCGGCGCGGGCGCAGGGGCTCGCGGAGGCGGAGGCCACCCGGGCCCGTGGACTGGCGGAGGCCGAGGCGGCCAAGGCCCGGGGCCTCGCGGAGGCGGAGGCGGCCCGGGCCCGCGGGCTGGCGGAAGCGGAGGCGATCAAGGCGAGGGCGGCGGCGCTGGCGGAGAACCAGGACGCGGTGGTCGCCCAGCAACTGGCCGAGAAGTGGCCCGAGATCGTCGGGGCCGGCGCCCAGGCGTTCGGGAGCGTGGACCACATGGTGGTGCTGAACGGCGCGGACGGCCTGTCGGAGGCGTTCGCCAAGGCGCTGACCCTGGGGGGTACGGGTCTGGGGCTGGCGCGGCAGCTGCTGACGGCCATGGGGAGCGGTGCCGACGGCAGCGGCGGCCCGGCGTCGGGGACCGGTGGTGGCACCGGCGGCGGGACGGGGGCCGGCGTCCCCGGCCGGGGCTCGGCCGCAGCGCCGGGCGGCCCCGTCCCGCGCACCGAGCGGGTGCCGGTCGAGCGGTCCGCCGGGGACGGGGCCGGGGGCGGCGGCGGAGACGCCGCACCGGTGCGCTAACCGGCGTTCTGCCCCTCGGTGTTGCCGGCGAGGATGCTGTCGAGCGCCGCGGCCAGGTCGTAGTCGAAGTCGGCGACCGAGCGCTCCTCGCCGAGCGGGGCGACGCGGTCCGTCCGGTCCAGGAAGGCCACCAGGGGCGCCGCACCGGCCCGGAACAGCGCGCCTTCACCGCCCACTTGCAGACGGATGAACACGTCCGAGAGGTGCTGCGCGGAGGCGGGGGCGATGTGCACATCGCCTTCGCCCGAGGGCTGGCTCAACCCGTCCAGCAGCAACTCCCTTGCGAAAGCCCAGGTCACCGGGGCGTCGCCGGGCAGATGAAAGGTGAACTTCACCGCGTAGGGATCGCTGCTGTCATAGGCCAGCTCCACCGGGATACGGAAGGACAGCTCCTCGGAGACGAGGAACGTCATGATCACTTCTGCCTGAACTGTGTCGCGCATCGCCCAATGCCCCGTCTTTGTCGGTTTGGCCGGGATTGGATCCTCATGGCCCTACTCATGACGCCATAGTCTGACAACAACGTCCTGCGGATCACAAGGAGTGATTTTTCAGTTACCGATAGAGATTGAGAGGGAGCTTACGGCTCTTCGACTCTGGAGAGTAGCGACTCGACTACGGCATGGAGTCGTTCCGCCGGATTCCGGGCGGACATAAGCAGAGAACTGGCCAAAGTGCACGGCCGCCCACCGCCTGGGCGGGACGGTGGGCGGACGGCGTACGGGCGGCGGGCGCCTCCACGTGCGCGACGGGAACGACGCGGAGACGACGGGGAAACGGGCGGGACGGCTTCGGCCTACTCCTGCCCCGCGCAAACCGGTTGGAATCGTGCCGGGACGTGGCGGAGGGGCGGAAATCCCGCCCCTCCTCGCACACTCGGTGCCGGGGTGAACCGGCCGTACCGGCTGACGGCCGAAGTTACTCCCCGCGTTCCGATTCGTTGAGTTGACGAATTCGCCGGAGCGACGGACCTACCAGTCGCCGCCCTTCGACGACGAGGACCCCGTGAACTTCTTGACGACGAAGATCAGGCCGCCGATCAGCGCCACCAGCAGCAGCGCCTTGAACAGGACGTCGATGACGATCCCCAGCACGCTGATGATCAGGCTGCCGAACACCACGCACACGAGCACCGGCAGGGCGATCCACTTCACCCACCACGGCAGTCCCGCGAGTATCCCCTTCTGAGCCATGTCGTTCCCTGCTCTCCGCTTCGCGCGTCGTTGTCGGATCACTGTCGGCCGGGTCGCGGTCGGAGCACTGCCGGCCGTGCGCCGCCGGTGTCACCGGCCGTCCGGAGCGGTCGCCCCGGCAGCTTCGATGCTAGGGCGGACCGGGGGCCGAGCGGGGCCGCCGCAGCCCCGGTACGTCCCTGAACCTTCCCCTACGGGATGGGCGGGGACGACCCTGAGAACCCGGGCCCCGCACGCCCGCCGGACGCGGCCGGGGTCAGCTCTCCGGCGGGGAGAAGACCACCAGGACCCGGAGGTCCTCGCTGATGTGGTGGAACCGGTGGGTCACCCCGGCCGGGACGTACACGACGCTCCCCCGGCCGACCTCCGTCGTCTCGTCCCCCACGGTGATCGACGCCCGGCCGCTCACCACCACGTACACCTCGTCCTGGCCGTGCGGACCCTGCGGGTCCACGTCCCCGGCGTCGAGCGCGTAGAGACCGACCGACATGTTCCGCTCCCGGAGGAACTGCAGGTACGCCCCTTCGTTCGCGGCCCGCTCCGCCTCCAGCTCATCCAGCCGGAACGCCTTCATCCGCCGTCTCCTCCTCCGGGCGCCGGCCGTGCCGCCGATCGCCGATCCCACCTGTCGGTCGCGTCTGCCACGATCTCACGTATGAAGAATTTCGTAGTCAAGACGATCGCCAATGCGGCGGCCCTCGCAGTCGCGATCTGGCTGCTCAAGGGCATCACCCTGGCCGGTGAGACGACCGCCGCCAAGGCGATCACGCTGCTCGTCGTGGCGCTCCTGTTCGGCCTGGTCAACTTCCTCGTCAAGCCGGTCGTCAAACTTCTGTCGTTCCCGCTCTTCATCCTCACGCTCGGACTGATCACGCTGGTGATCAACGCGTTGATGCTGCTGCTGACCAGTTGGCTGGCCGACAAGTTCGACCTCGCGTTCCACGTGGGCGGCTTCGGCGCCGCACTGGTCGGCGGCGTGATCATTTCGATCGTGGCCTGGGCGATGCACGTGATCCTGCCGGACGACAAGGACTGACGCGTCACCGGCCGGCCGGCGGCGGGTCGTACCCGACCGTGTTGGCGGCCAGCTCCTCCGGGGTGATCTCCGTCGACCAGCCTTCCGGGGGCTCCTGGTACGGGCTGCACGCCCCGCAGGCGGCGCAGGTCCAGCGGCCGTGGATGCCGTGCACGATGGCGCCGCAGCCGGCGCACGTGTCCGTGGTGTAGTACGGCGGTTCACCGGGCAGGGCCGGTGACCGCCATGGGTACGGAGGTTCCGGGGACGCGCCGGCGGTGAACTCATCCATGCGCCCCAGACTGCCACGGGCGCGCCCCGGCGCACACCTTGCCGACGCGACGCGTCGCCATCCGCCCGTACGCCGGGGGAGCGCCGACAAGACGACCGACCGGACGGACGACGGGCACCGGAGGGGGCCACCGGTCGACAAAGTGACAGGACAAGGCATGGCCGCCGCGCGGGATTTGGCGACGTAGCGGCACGGCGGTCGGCCGCGGCACGGCCCGCGGCACGGCCCGCGGCAGCGCGAAGGCGGCTCAAGCCTCCCCCCTCATGGCTTGAGCCGCCGCGGTTCGTGCGAAGAAGAACCGCGCGACCAAGGCTAGTTGACTCTGCGTCAGTGTCCAATCACCCTGGCGGCACAGCCCTATCGACTTATTTATAGTTCCTCTACGGTCGGTGGCGGACCTCCTGGGGAGACGGCATGGATCTGGCCCTGTTGCGCACCTTCGTCACCGTCCACCGGGCGGGCTCCTTCACCCGCGCCGCCGCCCTCCTGGGCCTCTCCCAGCCGGCGGTCACCGGACAGATCCGCACGCTGGAACGGCAGCTCGGTCACCCCCTCTTCCTCCGCAGGGCGCGCGGCGTCACCCCCACGACGCTCGGCGACGAGCTGGCGCACCGGATCGCCCCGCACGTCGACGCCCTGCTGGAGATCACCGAGTCCGGGCTCGACGAGCAGTGGCCGCACCGCACCCTCCACCTGGCCGGGCCGCCGGAGTTCACCGCGCTGCGCGTGCTGCCCGCGCTGAGCCCGCTGATCATCCAGGGGCTCACCGTGCGCGCCGCCCAGGGCATGTCGGAACCCCTCTTCGAAGGGCTGGCCGCCGGCCACCACGAGCTCGCCGTCACCACGTCCCGCCCGCGCGGCCGGCTGCTGACCGCCACCCCGCTCTGCGACGAGGAGCACGTCCTGGTCGCCGCGCCGCGCTGGGCCGCCCGGCTCGGCGGCGCGGCCGTGGTCCGCGACAAGGGGGTGGCCGTCCTGGAGCACCTGCCGGTGGTGGAGGTGGACGAGAGCCTGCCGTTCGTCACCCGCTACTGGGCCGCCGTCTTCGACGGCAAACCCGTCACCACCGGCGCCGTCATCGCCCCCGACCTGCGGGCGGTGCTGTCCTGCGTCGTCGCGGGGGCGGGCATCGCGGTGCTGCCCCGCTACCTGTGCGAGGACGCGCTCGACACCGGGGAGGTCGTCGCCCTGCTCAACCCGCCGGTGCCCCCGCTGCGCACGTACTTCCTCGTCGTCCGCGCCGGCACCCTGGCCCACCCGCATCTGGCCCGGGCACACGAGTGGCTGCTGCGCGCCGCCGTTTCCTGGTGAGGAAAGGGTTTCGCGACGGCCGTGACGCGGCAGATGTCGCTTATGACCGTACGACCGGTGGTCAAACGCACCGCCCGTGCCATTCTGCTGGAAGGCGAGCCGGGCCCGGGCTCCGGCGAGCCGCACCTCGTCCTCATCAAGCGCACCAAGCCCGGACAGGCCCCCTACTGGATCACCCCGGGCGGGGGTGTCGAGGCCGGCGACGAGACCGTGATCGCCGCCCTGCACCGGGAGGTCGACGAGGAACTGGGCGCGAAGATCGTCGACGTCGTGCCCGCGTTCGTCGACACCGTCCTGCACGTCCCCGATCCCACCGACCCCGACGACCGGACCGTCCCCGGCGGCGTCAAGGTCCAGCACTTCTTCGTCTGCCGGCTGGCCTCGATGGACCTCGCCCTGCGGCACGGCCCGGAGGTCGACGAACCACGGGGCACCTACGAGGTGGTCCGGGTGCCGTTCACCCGGGAGGGCATCGCGTCGGTGGAGGTCGTCCCGCCCTCGCTCCGCGCCTACCTGCGCGAGAACGTCGAGGGGGTTCGGGCGCTGCTCGCCGACGACCTCGGCTGACGATTCCGGCTGAGCGGCGCCGCGGCGGGCTGCCGGGGCGGTCAGGGCCGTCCGGCGGCGACCCCGAAGTAGTCGCCGCCCTTGCGGCGGGTGCCGCCCGGCGTCTCCTCGTCCCGCTCGTCCTCCCGCACCCGGGCCAGCCGCGGGATGTACTTGCCGCAGTGCACGTACGCCTCCTCCACGGCGATCTCCACCCAGACCGGCGTCCGGCGGCCGGGCGCCTCCTCAACCGGCAGGCCGGGGTGGGCGGTTCGCATCGCGGCGTCCTCCACCACCCTGGCGCGCCCGTTGACGTGGAGGCCGACGCGGTCCCGGAAGAAGTCGACGAGCAGGATGCCGACCCGGGGGTTCTCCTCGATGTTGCCCAGGCTGGCGAGGACCCCGTTGCCCCGGTACTCGGCGTACGCGAGGGTCCGCTCGTCCAGCACCCTGAGGAAGCCGGGCGGACCGGCCCGGAATGTGTTGTCGCACGCCCCGCTCGCGTCGGCGGTGGCCAGGAAGAACATCTCCTGCCGGGCGAGGAACTCCCGCATGGCGGAGTTGACGTGGGAGAGCGTCTGCTCCGCGTAGAAGCGGTCGGCCCGTTCCCCCGTGCCGAACCGCTTCTGCAGCGCGTGCTCGCCCGCGCTGCCCGGGCGCGGAGCCGGCGGCTCCGAACCTCTTCCCGCCTGCTCTTCGGTTCCCGCCTGCTCTTCGGTCACCGCCGGTCTGCCTGTCCGCATCAGCCCTTCGCCTCCGCCAGAAGTCCGTCGATCGAGTCGTGACGTATTCGGTGGGTCGGGATCCCGATCCCGACCAGGGTGTCCAGGCCGCTGCGGATCATCCCCGGCGGCCCGGAGAGGTAGGCGTCGTACGCGTTCCACGGCCCGTACGCCCGCACGACGTGCGGGAGTTGCCCGCTGAGCGCGCTCGTGGGGCCGTCGGAGACGACCGGGCGGACGGAGAGCCAGGGGTGGGTCCGCTCCAGGTCGCGCATGGTGTCCATGTCGTAGAGGTCGCCGTCGTGCCGGGCGCCGTAGAACACCTCGACGGGCCGGCTGCGGCCGTGCTCGGCGACGTCCTCGACGAGCGCCTTGATCGGGGCGATGCCGGTGCCGCCGCCGAGGCACAACAGCCCGTTGTCAGTGGTGTGGTCCACAATCATGGAACCGGCGGGAGGACCGAGTCGCAGGACGTCCCCGGGGCGGGCGCGGTGGACCAGCGCACCGGACACCCAGCCGGCGGGGACGGCCTTGACGTGGAGGGAGAGCAGTCCGTCCGGGCGGGGGGCGGAGGAGAAGGAGTAGTGCCGCCATACGCGCGGCCACCAGGGGGTCTCGACGCTGGTGTACTGGCCGGCGAGGAAGGGGTACGGCTGGTCGGGGCGCAGGGTGACGACGGCGATGTCCGGAGTGCGCAGCTCGTGTCCGACGATCTCCGCCTGCCACCAGGGGGGTGCGGACGGCTCGTCCTCGGCGGCGGCGTCGATCATGATCTGGGAGATCACCGTGTAGACCCGCACCCAGGCGGCCTCCGCCGCCGGGCTCCAGGCGCGGCCGGCGTAGCGGGCGAGCGCGCCGATGAGGCTCTCGCCCACGGCGGGGTAGTGCTCGGGCCGGGTGCCGTACTTGCGGTGCCCGCGCCCCAGCCGGGAGAGGTACGCGGTGAGGGCCGCCGTGTCGTCGACGTGCCGGGCCGCCGTCAGCAACGCCTTGAAGAGCCGGTCGCGCTGGGCGTCCATGGCCGGCGGGAAGAGATCGCGCAGTGGGGGGTGGTGGAGGAAGAGCAGCGCGTAGAAGTGCGAGACGACGGTGTCGGCGATCGGCTCGATCTCGGCCAGGGTGCGGCGGATGAGGACGCTGTCGGGGGCGGCGCCGTCGCTCTGCGGGACGGCGGCGGCAGGTGTCGCGGCTGCGGCAGCGGTGGCGGGGTCAGCGGCCGATGTGCCGGCCGGGCCGCCGGCGTGCTCCTCCACGTTCCGCGCAGACGGATGCGGGGCGGGGGTGTTCCGGCCGCCGGCCGGCGGGCGTTCCGGCTCGGTGGCCGGTGACTCGGCGGCCGGTGACTCGGCGGCCGGTGACTCGGCGGCCGGTAAGGGGACGGGCCCTTCGGCGGGCGGACGCACCGGAGCGGC
>NZ_JAIQLH010000349.1 GCF_020037025.1 Streptomyces huiliensis
AAGGGGACGGGCCCTTCGGCGGGCGGACGCACCGGAGCGGCGGCCGACGGTCCGTACGGGCCCCCGCCCCTGCCCCCGTACGTGCCGGAGTGCCGCGTTCCCTCGGGCGCCTCGCCGTCGGCCCGACCGCCGGAGACCCGACGCCAGGCGGGGGCGCCGCCGCGCCCACCGTCGGCACCGCCCTGCCCGCCCGGGACACTCGGGGTGCTCGGCGTGGGACGGGCCCCGGGCGCCGCCGCTTCC
>NZ_JAIQLH010000035.1 GCF_020037025.1 Streptomyces huiliensis
CGTTCGGGCCGGTCGGACTCCAGGTAGACCTCGACGCGGTTGCAGGTGGCGAGGACGACGGCCTCGGCGGGGTCCGGGGAGCGGGCCAGCAGGCCCAGCACATCGACCGCCTGACAGCTCGTCAGCGCCAAGCGTTCCAGGACCGGGTGCGCGGCGGTGTGGTGGCTGAGGCCGGTGACGACGGCGGTCATCGCGCCGCTCCGACCGTGCCGGCGGCCAGCCAGTCGCGCGGCCGCAGGAACTCGGCGAGCCGCTCCTCCTCGCTGCCGGGCTCCGGGACGAGGTCGAAGCCCCAGGAGGCGGTCGGCGGCAGGGACATCAGGATGGCCTCGGTGTTGCCCCGGCTCTCCAGCCCGAACCGGGTGCCGCGGTCGTGGATGAGGTTGAACTCCACGTACCGGCCCCGGCGCAGCAGCTGCCAGCGCCGTTCGCGTTCGCCGTACGGGGTGCGCATCCGCCGCCGCACTATCGGTAAGTAGGCGGGGGCGAGGGCCTCCAGGCCCCGGGCGACGAACCGGAAGGCGCGGTCCCAGCCGTCGGGGCCACCGGGGCGCAGGTGGTCGAAGAAGATGCCGCCGACGCCCCGGGTCTCCTGCCGGTGGGGCAGGTAGAAGTAGGCGTCGCAGCTCTCCTTGGCCCGTGCGTAGAAGGCCGGGTCGTAGCCGTCGCAGCAGTCCTTCAGGGTGCGGTGCAGGTGCCGGGCGTCCTCCTCGAAGCCGTACGCGGGCGTCATGTCGGCGCCACCGCCGAACCACCAGACGTCCTGCCCGGCGCCGCCCGAACTCACCTCGAAGTAGCGGAAGTTGGCGTGGAAGGCGGGCACCCACGGGTTGCGCGGGTGGAGCACGGTGGACAGGCCGGTGGCGAAGAAGCCGGCGTCGGCGTCGATGTCGTGCCGGTCGGTGATGGCGTCGGGGACCCGGTCGCCGTGTACGGCGGACACGTTGACCCCGGCCCGTTCGAACACGGCGCCGCCCTCCAGGACGCGGGCCCGGCCGCCCCCGCCGCCCGGCCGCTCCCAGTCGTGGACGGTGAACCGGGAGCGGCCGTCGCACTCGCCGTCGCACTCCTCCAGGGCCCGGATCAGCGCGGCCTGCGCGTCGAGCATCAGCGCCAGCGCCCGGTCCCGGCGGGCCGTCGCATGGGTCGTCGGATGGGTCGTCGTACGGGTCGTCATATGGGCACCCCTTTCCCGTCGCCCTTCCCGTCGTCGCCGGCCTCCGCGTGCCGGTCGAACGCGTGCACGGTCTCGATGAGGCGCCGGACGTGCCCGACGGGCGTGTCCGGGCGGATCCCGTGGCCGAGGTTGAAGACGTGCGGGCCGCCCAGGCCCTCCCGGAGCACGGCCCGCGCCCGGTCCGCCAGGGCCTCGGGGCGGTGGACGAGGACGGCCGGGTCGAGGTTGCCCTGGAGGGCGCGGCCGGGCAGCGCCCGGCGGGCCGTGGACAGCGGGGTCCGCCAGTCGACGCCGACGGCCTCGGCGGGGAGGCCGGCGAACCGGTCGAGCAGGTGGTGGGCGCCGACCGCGAAGTGGATGCGCGGGACCGCGAGGTCGTCCAGGGCGGCCAGCACGCGCCGGGTGTACGGCAGCCCGAACGCGTCGTAGACGGCGGGCTCGTGGGAGCCGGCCCAGCTGTCGAAGAGCTGCACGGCCTGCGCACCGGCGGTGATCTGCAGGCGCAGGTAGTCGATGGTGACGTCGGTGAGCCGGTCCAGCAGCAGCCGGGCGGCCTCGGGCTGGGCGTGCAGCCAGACCCGGAAGCCGGCGTGGCCGTCAGCGGCCCCGCCGGCGTCCACCAGATAGGTGGCCAGGGTGAGCGGCGCGCCCGCGAAACCGATCAGCGGCACCGGGCACTGGGCGCGCACGGCGCGGACCGCGTCGGCGACGAACGGCGCCGTGCCCTCGGGCCCCGGCACCCGCAGCCGCCGTACGTCGGCGAGGGTGCGCACCGGCCGGGTGATCACCGGTCCGGGGGCGAACTCGATCTCCACTCCCATGTCGGCGAGCGGCGTCATGATGTCGCTGAAAAGGATCGCCGCGTCCAGCGGAAAGCGCCGCAGCGGCAGCATCGTGATCTCGGCCGCGACCTCGGGATTACGGCACATCTCCCAGAAGCCGTGGCGTTCTTTGAGTGCGTTGTATTCGGACAGGTATCGACCTGCCTGACGCATGATCCATATGGGCGCCCGCCGGGTGTCCTTACCCGAGGCGGCGTCGAGGAAAATACTCATCGCGGAAGATCGGCCCCCGTTATTCAGAGTTCCCAATTCATTCCTCGGCCAGTCTGTGAGGGGCCTTGTTTGAGTGTCAAGGGCGAGTCTAGGATCGCGACTTGATTGGGGGTGGGCGATATATGGAACATGAGAATCCGAGCCCTACCGGCGTCGTCCTGATGAACCTGGGCGGGCCCCGCACACTGCGCGAGGTCGGCCCATTTCTGCACTCCCTGTTCAGCGACCGGGAGATCATCCAACTCCCCGCGCAGTCCACTCTGGGCCCGCTGATCGCCCGGCTGCGCACCCCGCGGCTGGAGAAGGTCTACGCCGGCATCGGCGGCGGCTCCCCGCTGTACGACTGGACGGTCCGTCAGGGTGAGGGGCTGGTCAAGCGGCTCGACGTACTCAGCCCGCAGACCGCCCCGCACCGCTTCTACCTGGCGTTCCGCTACACCGAGCCGAGCAGCGCGCAGGCGCTGCGCCGGATGGCGGCGGACGGGGTGCGGCGCGTCGTGGCGTTCCCGCAGTACCCGCAGTACTCCTGCACGACGACCGGGTCCAGCCTGCACGAGCTGTGGGCGTCCGCCCGGCGGCTGCGGCTGGACACCGCCTTCCGGTGGAGCGTCGTCGACCGCTGGTCGACGCATCCCGCGTATGTGCAGGCCATGGCGGCGAAGGTGCGCGAAGGACTGGCGGAATTCCCGGAATCCGAGCGCGACGACGTGGTGGTGCTGTTCAGCGCGCACTCGCTTCCGCAACGCGTGATCAACAGAGGGGACCCTTATCTTCAGGAAGTGGCGGGAACCGTCCGCGACGTGATGCGGGAGATCGGCGACAGCCGAGAGCACGTGCTGTGTTTCCAGGCCGACGTGGGTCCGGTGACATGGCAGGGACCGAACACGGAATCCGTGATTCAGGCGCTCGGAAAACAGGGTCGGCGCAATATCCTGATAGTGGGAATCATTTTCACCACCGACCATCTGGATACGCTCGCGGAAATTGACGTCGAGTTCGCGGAGGCCGCGGAGAAGGCCGGCGTCACCCGGTTCCGGCGGGCGCCCGCGCCCAATGACGACCCGCTCTTCCTGGACGCCATGGCCCAGGTGGTGGCCGACCACCTGGCCGCCGGGGCGCCCTGCGGACCGCAGTTCGGGCTCCGCTGCGCGGGGTGCGTGGATCCGGCGTGCCGGGAGATCCTCAACCCCGTACGGGACGGCCGTCCTGCCCCGCCACCGGACGCGGCGCCATGACCGGCGCCACGGCCGGCACCCCGCCCGGCGGCGCCATGACCGGCACCGCGACCAGCGGCCACCCGCGCGTCGCCGTCGTCGGCGCCGGGATCACCGGGCTGACCGCCGCCTTCGAGGTGCTCTCGGCACGCCCCGGCGCGGAGGTCACGGTGCTGGAGGCGGAGCCCGTCGCCGGCGGGAAGATCGCTCGCCACCGCGCGGACGGCTACACCGTCGACCTGGGCCCCAACGGCTTCCTGGACAACGGCACCGATACCCGCACCCTGGCCGAGGCCCTGGGCCTCGGCCCCCGGCTGCGGCCGGCCGCGGACGCCGCCCGGGACCGGTTCCTGCTGCGCGGCGGCCGGCTGCTGCCGCTGCCGCTCGGCGCCGCCGCCTTCGCCGCGAGCCCGCTGCTCGGCCCGGCGGCCAAGGCCCGCGTCCTGGCCGAGCCGCTGGTGGGCCGGGCGCGCGGCGAGGAGACCGTCCACGCCTTCCTGGCCCGGCGGTTCGGGCACCGCACCGCCGCGCTGCTGGCGGCGCCGCTGGTGCACGGCGTGACCTCCGGCGACCCGTGGACGACCAGCCTGGACGCGGCGTTCCCGCGGGTCAGGGCGCTCGAACGGGACCGCGGCAGCCTGCTGCTGGCCGCCCTGCGCGGCCGGCTGCTGCGCGCCGCCGG
>NZ_JAIQLH010000350.1 GCF_020037025.1 Streptomyces huiliensis
CCATTCTTAGCGGCGGTGAAATCCCCTGGCAAAGACCGCTTCTACGGCCTTCTTTCGCACCTGAGAAGCCTGCGGACGGAGGCGCTCCGCTCCTCCCCGGGCGAGCGGACCGCCGCTCGCGTACGGCCCGGCACCGTAGGTGACGCGGGTCTCATGGGCGGCCTCACATGCACCACCCCTCCGGCTCACTTCACGCCGGCCGGCCGCTACTCGGCGGAGTCGGATCTCCCCCTCACCCGCCCAGCAGCTCCCCGGCGCAGGCGGCGAAGGCCGTCACCAGCCGGCCCCGGTCGCCCGCCCGCGTCGCCAGGACCACGTGGCTCGGCTCGACGCCCTCCAGCGGGACCACGGTCAGGTCCGGGCGCAGCCCGGCCGTGGCGCCGGCGGCCATGACGGCGACGGCCTCGCCCGCCGCCACGTGCTCCAGCTTGTCCTCCATCGCCTCGACCAGCGGGCCGCCGGGTGCCGGGCGGCCGTCGGGCCGGGGGTCGACGCGCCAGTACGCGTTCCAGACCGGATCCGGGTCGCGCATCCGCGGCAGGGGCTCGTCCGCGATGTCGTCCAGGGTGGCGCTCTCCCTCCCCGCCAGGCGGTGGTCGCGGGGCACGACGAGCACACGTGGCTCGGAGTACAGGACCGTCACGTGGAGTCCCGCGGTGGGGAAGGGCAGCCGGGCCACCACGGCGTCCGCGCAGTGGTCGAGCAGGGCCGGGCTCACGTCGTCCCACCGCAGGTGGACGGTGGCCACCTCCGCCTCCGGATGCCGGCGGCGCAGCTCGCACACCGCCGGCGTGATGATCAGGTGCGAGAGGACGCCGACGGTGACGCGGTCCGGTTCGGCGGCGGCGCGGGTACGGGCGGTCGCCTGGGCGGCGGACCGGAGGAGCGCCGTGGCGAGCGGCAGGAAGACCTCCCCGGCCTCGGTGAGCCGGGTGCCGCGCGGGGTACGGTCCAGCAGCCGGGCGCCCAGCCGCCGCTCCAGGCTCCGGATCTGCTGGCTCAGCGACGGCTGGGCGACGCGCAGGGCTTCGGCGGCGCGGCCGAAGTGCCGGTGCTCGGCGACGGCGGTGAAGTCGCGCACCAGCCGCAGGTCGAGGTCCGGCGCGGGGCCTGCTGGTTCGGGCATGCCGGAAGCGTACTCCCGCCGGAGCCGCGGCAGTTGCCTGCGAAAGGCCATGACCTGGGGTGATGCCTGTATCGCATGACCCGATGCGGAACGGGACCTGGACCCGTCGCACTCCGCGCCCGGAGGATGAGCCCGTCGCCTCCGCCGCCGGCCGTACACCGGGTGGGGGCGTCCCCTCCTCCCCTCCTCTCCCCAGGAGTTCACCATGCGTGTCTTCGTCACCGGCGCCTCCGGCTTCATCGGCTCGGCGGTCGTCCGGGAGTTGCTCGGCGCCGGGCACCGGGTCCTCGCTCTCGCCCGTTCCGACCGGAGCGCCGCCGCCCTGACGGCCGCCGGGGCCGAGGTGCACCGGGGTGACCTCGGCGACCCGGACGGCCTGCGCGCTCCGGCCGCCGCCTCGGACGGCGTCGTCCACCTCGCCTACCGCCACGACCTGCTGGGCACCGGGGAACTCGGCACCGCGGGCGAGGTCGACCTGCGTGCGGTGGAGGCGCTGGGTGCCGCGTTGGAGGGCTCCGGGAAGCCGCTGGTCGCGGCCTCGGCCTCCGGGCTCCTCACGGCGTCGGGCCCGCTCCTGACGGAGGAGGACCCGGCCGCCCCGGGCAGCCACCGGGCGCCGGCGGAGAACGCGGTGCTCGCCCTGGCCGGGCGCGGCGTCCGCTCCTCCTCCGTCCGCCTCCCTCCGTCCGTGCACGGCCGGGGCGACCGCGCCTTCCTCCCCGAGGTGATCGGCCGCGCCCGTGCCCGCGGCGTCTCGGCGTACATGGGCGACGGCGCGAACCGGTGGCCCGCCGTGCACCTGCTCGACGCCGCCGTCCTGTTCCGGCTGGCCCTGGAGTCCGCGCCGGCCGGCGGCCGGCTGCACGGCGTGGCGGAGGAGGGGGTGCCGTTCCACGGGATCGCGTCCCTCGTCGGCCGCCGCCTCGGGCTTCCGGCACGGAGCCTCTCCGGCGCCGAGGCGGCCACCCACTTCGGGTGGCTGACCCCGTTCGTCGGCCTGGACGTGCCGGCGTCGAGCGCCCTGACCCGGGAGCGGCTGGGCTGGCGTCCCGTCCGCTCCGGCCTCCTCGCCGACCTGGAGGAGGGGCACTACTTCGAGGCGTGACCGGCCGCACCCCGCCCACACACGTGCAATTCGCAACTAGTGCAAAGCGCAAGGAAAACGTCCCAGAGCCCTCCTCGACTCCCACCAAGCCCAGCTGAACGAAACGGGGTTGAGGGCCATCGTGGATGTGGAACGGAGCGCGCCGCAGTCCGGCGGAGGCCCGGATCCGTCACGCGAAGGGGGTGAGGTGCGTGGCTCTTCGTCGCGCCCGTGACAAGGCGGAGGCCACGATGGCGCCGGCGGCGACCGGCCGCGGCCTCTTCGCCGGGCGGCACACGGCCGGCCTGTTCCCCCCGCGCGAGGGGCGCGAGCGGTGAGCGCGACCGCCGTCCGGCAGGGCGCGTCCCTGCTGCTCGCCTGCCCGGACGCCGACCGGCCGGACCGCCGATACGTCATCGACCGGTCCTGTTCGCGCGCCGGATCGCGCGCGGCGCGGCGCACCGCGGTGATGCCCGCGTTCCGGCCTGCCGTGGCGGGTCCGGCCCCGCTACGGCAGGGCTTCCTCCACCCCGTCCCGCGCGGTCGCCCGGTACCGGACGCCCGAGCGGACGGCCCAGAGGAAGACGCCCAGCGCGAAGACGGCGACGGCGAGGGAGTCGTAGGGCGCCGGCAGCCGGCCGGAGCCCTTGAACGTGCCCAGCCAGGACAGCAGGGTGAGCACCGCCAGGTAGCACACCAGCCAGGCGCCGTCGCGCAGTTCGGTGGCGAGGGGACCGTCGTGGGCGGACCGCCGCATCCCGAAGAAGATCACCAGGCCGGCCAGGACGAAGGGCAGCGCCAGCCGCAGGTCGTGCCAGCCGGACCAGTACACGAACTCGGTGGCCACGACGAAGCTGACGGGGGCGATCCAGCGCAGGCCGGGCACCCAGCCCGCCATCGGGGTGCCGGGGTCGGCGCGGAAGACGGCGACCGCCACGGCCGAGGCCGCGTAGATCAACAGGTACATGTCGCCCATGATGCTGACGATCCGCTGCCACTCCCCGAAGGGCAGCAGGAAGACGACGATCACGGCGAGGTTGAGCGCCAGGGCCCGGTGTGGAATGCCGGTCCTGCCGTCGACCCGCATGAGGGCCCGGGGCAGGGTGCGGTTCTTGGCGAGGGCGTAGGTGTGACGGGCGTTCAGGGCAACGCCGACGTACGCCGAGCCGCCGGGCGAGAGGACCGCGTCGGCATAGAGCAGGCTGGAGAGCCAGTGCAGGTTGAGGATCAGGGCCAGCTGGCCGAAGGGCGACTCGAAGTCGACGCCCTTCCAGCCGTGTCCGAGGAGGTTCTCTGGGACGGTGAAGAGGAAGGCGAACTGGAGCGCCAGGTACATCAGCAGCGCCAGGCCGATGCCGGTGAGGACGGCGGCCGGGATGGTGCGGCGCGGGTCGCGCGCCTCGCCGGAGAAGTCGAGGGCCGCCTGGAAGCCGTTGACGGAGTAGACGATGCCGCCGCCGGCGAGGGCGGAGAGGCAGGCGGCGTAGCCGTACGGGGCGAATCCGCCGTGGTCGGTGAGGCGTCCGGAGTGCCAGCCGGAGGCGAACAGGGCGATGACGGTGACGACCGGTACGGCGATCTTGAAGATGGAGACGAGGTTGTTGAGCCGGGCGAACAGGCGGACGGCGAACCAGTTCAGCGCCGTCAGCAGGGTGCTCAGGCCGATGGCCAGCGCCAGGCCGGTGGGGGTGAGGACGTGGCCGCTGTAGAGGTCGGGCAGGTAGTGGTCGGCGTACTGCATGATGGCGCTGATCTCGGCGGCGGTGCCGCCCACCGACAGCAGGACGGACCAGCCGATCAGCGTGCCGACGAGCCGTCCGCCGGCGTACAGCGGCCAGCGGACGGTGCCGCCGCCCTCGGGCCGCGAGGCGCCGAGCTCGATCATCACCAGGGCGACGAGTCCGCAGAGCACCCCGGCGCCCACCCAGGTGAGCAGCGAGGCGGGCCCGGCGGTGCGGGCCGCGTACATCGCGGCGAACAGCCAGCCGGAGCCGACGATGTTGGAGAAGCCGATCGCGGTGAGCGCCCAGAAGCCGAGGTCCCTGCGGAGCCTGCCCTCTTGGACGGCCGCCTCGACGGCGGTGGTGTCGGCCGCTGCGGCGTGGTCCGCTGACACGTGCTCCCCCTGTCCGGGACGTCCCGGTGACGTACGGTGAATGGGTCTTTCAACCTTAGGTCAACCTTGGGTGACGGCTGATCATTCCCCGTGGCACGCCGCCCGGGTGGCGGACCGGTGGCGCCCTGCGGCTAGGGGTGTCTGACGGATCTCCGCGGGGAAGGAGCGGCGTCCGGTGCGTGCTCTGGGGGTCCCCCCGGCCGAAGGTTGGGGGAGTGCCGGCCGAAAGCCCTCGTACTGGGCGTACGTGAGCTTTCGGCCGGTGCGGCGAGAGCACGCACCGGGCGTCGCGACGCCGCGGAGATCCGTCAGACACCCCCTAGGCACCGCGCGGGGTGTCCCGCGCGGTGCCGGGCCCGGTCAGGCCGCCGCCTGCCGCAGGGCCTTCTTGTCGGGCTTGCCGGCGTCCGTCAGCGGCAGCTCCGTCAGGAAGTCGATCCGGTGCGGCTCGTACATCGCGCCGCACCGCTCGCGGACGAACGCCCGGAGTGCGTCCGCCGTGACGTCCGCGCCGGGGGCCGGCAGCACGGCGGCGTGCACGCGTTCCATGGCGTCGGCGTCGCGCACGCCGAACACGGCGCTCTGCCGTACGCCGGGGTGCGCGTTGAGCACGTCCTCCAGCTCGGTCGTGTAGACGTGCCCGCCCACCACGATGATCATGTCCTTGATGCGGTCGACGACGGTGAGGTAGCCCTCGTCGTCGAGGAAGCCGATGTCGCCGGTGTGCAGCCAGCCGTCCTTCAGCACCTCCGCCGTGAGGTCGGGCCGCTTCCAGTAGCCGCGCATGATCTGCCCGGAGCGCACGCATATCTCGCCATGCGCGCCGGGCGGCAGGTCCCGGCCGGTCGCAGGGTCGCGGACGGCGACCTCGACGCCGGGCAGCACCTGACCGACGCTGCGCAGCCGTTCGGGCCGCGCGGGGTCGTGGTCCTCGGGCATGAGGAAACTGATGCCGCCGGCCTCGCTCTGCCCGTAGAACTGGACGAGGACGGGTCCGAGGCGGTGTATCGCGTCGGTGATCCGCACGGGGGACGCCGGGCAGCCGCCGTACAGGACGCACCGCAGGCTGGAGGTGTCGGTGCGGGCCAGGTCCGGGTGGTCCAGGAGCGCGTAGAGCAGCGGCGGGAGGAGGAACACGTCGGTGACGCGCTCGCGTTCGACCGCGGCGAGCACGGCGGCCGGGTCGAAGTCCTCCAGCAGGATCAGGACGCCGCCGCGCAGGAGGGTGCCGTCGGCGAGGAGCCCGGCGGCGTGGGCGATCGTGGTGCAGACCAGCTGCCGGGTGGTGTAGGGCTCGTGGTCGCGCGGCGTGGCGCCGCGGCCCGTCTGGGCGAAGGTGGTGCAGATGCCCTTGGGGTGGCCCGTGGTGCCGCCGGTGTGCCGGATGGCGGCGATGTCCTCCGGATCGGCCTGGCTGGGGAACGGCTCGCCGGGCTGGGCGGCGGCGAGTTCCAGCAGGTCGCGGCCGGTCTTCGCGGGGCCGAGCGTCAGGACGCTGTCGACGGGGGCGAGCCGCGTCACCTCTTCGGCGCGCTCCGCCAGGCGGGGGTCGACGATGAGCGCGCGGGTCTCGACGTCGCCGACGATTCCGGCCTGGACCTCTGCCGAGAGCTTGTTGTAGAGGTGGTTGACGCGGCAGCCGAGCAGGTTCGCCGCGTACCGGGCGGCGATGATCTCGGGCAGGTTGCCGCTCAGGAGGGTGACCGTGTGCCCGCGGCCGAGCCCTTCGGCGCGCAGGGCCCGCGCCATGCGGTGGACGAGCGAGCGGAACTCGCCCGCGGTGATGCGCCGTCCCTCGTGGACCAGGGCCTCGCGCCCGGGGTCGTCGCCCATGCCGTCGAGGATCTCCTCCACGTACATCGGTAACTTCGGCGCGGCGTGCGACATTTCTGCTCCTCCGACATAGTTTCCCGAGCCAATAATTGCCTCAGGCATCCATCCATCATGCCTCTTTATGATCGTCAACGCCAAGTTTTTGTTCAACAACGCCGGGCGGGCCCCGCAGCCCTACTGGAGAGCGCGCACCGCGCCCGCGAAGACACCCGGCAGGGCGCGGGCCGCGGGGACGACGAGGCGGGCGCCGGCCGGGTGGGCACCGGCCAGGAGCAGGGCGTACGTGAGAAGGCGGTGCCGTCGGGTCAGCCGGCGCCAGGCCGCCTCGTACGCCCGCGGCCGGCCGGCCGCCAGGCAGCGCACCGCCGCCTCCGCCGTCGCCAGACCGAGGGCGATCCCCTCACCCGTCAGGGCGTCGACGTACCCGGCCGCGTCGCCGACGAGCAGGACGCGGCCGGCCGTCCGGGCGCGGGTGCGCTGGAGTAGCGGGCCCGCGCCGCGCACGGCGCTCGCGGGCGCGGCACCGGACAGCCACGCCAGCGCCGGATGAGAAGCCAAGTGCTCGTCGTAGCACCGGCGTTCGCGGCTGAGGACGGCGACGCCCACCAGCCCCTCCCCCACCGGCGTGACATAGGCCTCGCCGTGCCGGGACCAGTGCACCTCGACGTGGTCGGACCACGGGCTGACATGGAAGTGGCGGCGGAGTCCGTAGCGGACGACAGGACGCGCGGGCAGGGCGAGGCCCAGGGTGCGGCGGAGCGGGGAGTGCAGGCCGTCCGCGGCGACGAGCCAGCGCGCCCGCCACTCCCCCGCCGTCACCCCGTCCGTGTCCTGGACGACGGTGCCCACCCGGCCCGGCGCGAACCGCACGCCGAGGTCGGCGGCCCGCCGGTGCAGGGCGGCGTGCAGCACGGTCCGCCGGACGCCCAGCCCGGTGCCGCCGCGGAAGTCCGCCGTGACGCTCCGCGGCCCGTCGACGTACCGGATGCCGCGCAGCGGGTGCCCGGGCGCCTCGACGCCGAGGGCCCGCAGCGCGGCCGCGCCGCTGGGCATGACGCCCTCGCCGCACGCCTTGTCCACGGGCGCGGCGCGCGGTTCGACGACCACCGTCTCCAGGCCGCGGAGCGCCGCGTGGACGGCGGCCGCCAGGCCGGCCGGTCCGCCGCCCGCGACCAAGACGTCGATCACGCGGACACCGGCCGGGTCGGGGCGAGCGCCGCCTCCTCGCAGCGGACGCGGACGGCGAGCAGCCAGGCGTTCAGCAGTGTGAAGCCGGCGGCGGTGGCCCAGGCGCCGTGCACCAGAGGCAGGGCCGCGCCCTCGGCGGCCACGGCGGCGTAGTTGGGGTGGCGCAGCAGCCGGTACGGGCCGGCGGTGACCAGGCGCAGGCCGGGGACGACGATCACGCGGGTGTTCCACTGCCGTCCCAGGGTGCGGACACACCACCAGCGCAGCCCCTGCGCGGCGGCGACGACCCCGAGCATCGTCCAGCCGAGCGCGGGCCGGAACGGCCGGTCGGCGGCGAGCACTTCGAGGAGGCACGCCGGCAGCAGCGCGGTGTGCAGGGCGACCATCCACGGGTAGTGGCCGCCGTCGACGGGCAGCCCGCCGCGCTCCCGGCTCCAGCGGGCGTTGCGGCGGGCGAGGACGAGCTCGGCGCCGCGTTCTGCGGCGACGGCGGCGAGGAGGAGGGCGTACCAGGGCGCGGACACGGTCGCCTACCAGCGCAGGAGGACGAGTTCGCAGCAGAAGCCGGGGCCCATGGCGAGCAGCAGTCCCGGGGAGCCGGGCGGCGGTCGGCGTTCGGCGAGCGTGTCGCGGAGGACGTGGAGGACGGACGACGAGGAGAGGTTGCCCTGGTCGGCCAGGTGGCGCCAGGTGAGGTCGAGGGCGTCGGGGGCGAGGCCCAGGACCTCGGTCACCGTCTCCAGGATCCTCGGGCCGCCGGGGTGGCAGACCCACGCCGTCACGTCGCCCGGCTTGAGCCCGTGGTCGCCGAGGAAGCCGCGGACGTCGTCGGCGAGGTGGCGGCGGACGATGTCCGGGACGGAGCGGTCGAGTACGACGCGGAGTCCGAAGTCGCCGATCTCCCAGCCCATGGCGTGTTCGGTGTCGGGGTACATCCGGCTGCGGGTGGCCACGACCTCGGGGCCCCCGCCCGCCGCGGCGCGTTCCCCGCCGCAGGCGACGACGGCGGCGGCGCCGTCGCCGAACAGTCCGCTGGCGATCATGCCGGCGGGCGAGGTGTC
>NZ_JAIQLH010000351.1 GCF_020037025.1 Streptomyces huiliensis
CCGTCGCCGAACAGTCCGCTGGCGATCATGCCGGCGGGCGAGGTGTCCGTCGTCTGGAAGGTGAGCGAGCAGAGTTCGACGGAGAGCAGGACGGCGATGTCCTCGGGCCGGCCCGCCAGGTAGTCGTGCAGGCGGGCGATGCCCGCCGCGCCGGCGACGCAGCCGAGGCCGAAGACGGGCAGGCGTTTGACGTCGGTGCGGAGCCCGAGCCGCTGGACGAGGCGGGCGTCGACGGACGGGACGGCCAGGCCGGTGACGGTGGTGAACATCAGCAGGTCCACGTCGGCGGGGTCCAGTCCGGCGGCGTGCAGCGCGCCGTCCACCGCCCGGGCGCCCAGCGCCGTGGCCTGCCGGATGAAGGCGTCGTTGGCCTCCTGGAAGCCCGACAGGTTCGCGTACTCCTCCAGGGGGAGCGCCAGGTGGCGGGTGCGCACCCGGGTGCTGCGGTGCAGGGCCTCCAGCAGCGACCGGTCGCCGCCGTCGCGGTGGAACGCTCCGGCGACCATCTCGGTGAGGGTCTGCTGGGGGTACCGGTGCGGGGCCGGCAGGCCGTGGACGGCGGCGATCCGGGTCGTCATACGTCTCCTGGGACGAGGGCGGCATGAGAGACAGGGGAGCCGGACGCCGGGAACGCCCGTTCGTCCGCCCCCCGGTGTGTTCCCCGGTCACCCGTCGGGTGTGCTTCCCGCGCCGCCGACCGCCCGTCCGGACGAGTGCGCGGCCGCTGCCCGGGCCGCGGCGCCCTACGCTCGCGGCGTGGACTCGACGCACGTGGGGGACGCGGCGGACCCGGACCGGACGCCGGTGGCCGCGGGCCGCGCCCGCGCGGGCGGGCCGGTCGCGGGGCCGGCGGCCTTGGTGACGGCCTTGGTGACGGCCTGCCACCCGGGCCCGGCGGCGGCGGTCACGGTGCTGGTGACGGCGCTGGCCGTAGCCGCCGGGCACACCCCGGCCGGGTGCGCGCTGGTGGCGGGCGCGGTGCTGACGGGTCAGCTGTCCGTCGGCTGGTGCAACGACGCGTTCGACGCCGCCCGGGACGCGGCCGCCGGCCGCCGCGGCAAGCCCGTCGCGGCCGGGGCGGTCCTGCCCCGCACGGCGTGGACGGCGGCGGGGGCGGCGCTCGCGCTGTGCGTGCCGCTGTCGCTGGCGGTCGGCCCGCTCGCCGGGGCCGTGCACCTGGCCGGGGTGGCGGCCGCGTGGGCGTACGACCTCCGGTGGAAGGCGACGGTCTGGTCCTGGTTCCCGTACGCCGTGGGCTTCGCCTCCCTGCCCGCGTTCGTCGCGCTGGGCCTGCCCGGCCGGCCGTGGCCCGCCTGGTGGACCGTCCTGGCGGCGGCGCTGCTGGGCGTGGGCGCCCATCTGGCCGACACGCTTCCGGACTTCGCCGCCGACCGGGCGACCGGCGTACGCGGGCTGCCGCACCGGCTGGGCGCGTCCGCCGTGCGGCGGGCCCTGCCGGCCGTCCTCGTGGCGGCGACCGCCGTCCTGGT
>NZ_JAIQLH010000352.1 GCF_020037025.1 Streptomyces huiliensis
GCACGGGCCCGTCGAGCTCCGCCTCGGCCGGCCGCCGGCCCGCGGCGGGCACCCGTCCCACGGCGTGTGCCCGCGCGCCGTAGCCGCCGGAGCTCACGCGGCGGACGCCCGCCGGGACAGCGACGCCGGCCGCATGTCCGTCCAGTGGCGCTCGACGTAGTCGACGCACGCGCCGTGGGGGGCCGGGCCGTGCGCCACGGCCCACCCGGCGGGCACCTCGGCGAAGTCCGGCCACAGGGAGTGCTGGTTCTCGTCGTTGACGAGGACGCGGTACGTGCCGGTCTCGTCCTCGAACGGGTTGCTCATCGGTGACCTCCTGGTCGTCGTGGGGTTTCGGAAAGGGGGCGCTCAGCCGCCGGCCGTCCGCCCGTAGTCCTGCCTCCCCTTGCGCAGCGCCCCCACCAGGCCCGCGTGGAAGCGGAGGTAGGACTTCTCCTGGATCGGGTGCGGGACGGGCATGGACCGGTGCAGCCGGTGCAGGTTGAGCGAGGAGACCGCCGGGTAGTGGTGGTGCTCCGCGTGGTAGTTGGCGTTCCACATGAAGTAGCGGACGAAGCGGTTCGACCGGACCGTCCGGGTGTTGCGCGACACCTCCGGCACGCCCCACAGCCCGTAGTGCTCGGGCAGGCTGAGGAAGACGCTCGCGGGCAGCGAGAGCGCCAGCGGCACCCAGTAGGCGACCAGCAGCGCGAACGGGAAGAGGACCGTGAGGACGGCCGCGGCCACGAGCCAGGCGAAGATCGCCCAGTTGTCCCGCTTCGCGTCGCGCCGGCGGTCGTCCGTCCGGACGCTCGCCGGGAAGTCGCCGCGCCAGGTCTTCACGATGCGGCGCGGGAACCCCGGCCAGAACGGCAGCCCGGACAGGTTGTAGAGGTACGCGCGCAGGGTCGCGTAGTGCTCGGCGGGCTCGCTGTCGCCCTCCACCCCGGTGTAGCGGTGGTGGACGAGGTGCTGGTGGCGGTAGATGGTGTAGTTGAGCAGGATCGGCGTCGACCAGGCGGCGCCCGCGATCCGGTTGGCCCTCCTCGACCCCAGGTGGGTGCCGTGCACGCAGTCGTGGGCCGCGTTGATGAAGCCGGAGAGGACGAAGCCGAGGAAGGCGGAGCCCAGCAGGGCCCACCAGCCGACGCCCGGCCGGAGCATCGCGGTCACCACGGCGGCGTAGAGGACGGCCAGCACTGCCGTCCGCGCGGCGACCCGCCGCCGGTCGGCCCGGGCCAGGCTCATCAGCAGGGCCTTGTCGAGCCCCTGCCGGTACGGGCGGTCGCCGGTCTCCTGCCGTACGCCCTGTGCGTCGCTCACCGCCGCACCTCCTCGACCGCGTCGCGGATTCCGGCCTCCAGGGCGCGGGCCCGCTCCCGGGTCGGGGCGAGGACCACGCACTCCAACGGCCGTTCCCCGGAGGGGTCGTAGCCCAGGACGACCGCGCCCTCCCCGGTCTCCGGCGAGAAGGCGAGGCCGTGCCGGCGGAGGACGTCCAGCGCGGCCGGCAGCGGCAGCGCGGGCACGTCCCGCAGCCCGGACAGGACGTGGGTGTCCAGGTAGGCCGGTCCGAGGAGCCGTTCGCCCACGGCGTGCAGGGCGAGGCTGCCGCCCCAGCGGGCGTTGGCCTCGTTGAAGAGGACCTCGCCGGTGCCGGTGACGATGCCGTCGACGTTGATGTGCCCGCGGTAGCCGATCGCCGCCGCGAGGGCGACCATCCGGGCCGACGCGGTCAGGGCCCGGGCACTCGTGCCCGCCGGCAGCTCCGCGGGCAACTCCAAGCCGACCCAGACGAGTTCCGGAGCCGCCGGGTCGGTGTCCGCGCGCCGCCGGATCGTCCCGCTGTTCAGGAACGTGACGTCCCCGGCCGGGCCGATCAGGTACTCGGCGTAGAAGCTGTCCGTGGACCGGTGGTACGTCTCGACGGCCAGGACGGGGTTCCGGTCGTCCGTCAGCTCCGCCCACAGGACGTCGGCGGCGGCTTCGGGGGCGTCGGCGGCGAGGGTCGCGCGGGTGCCGGGGAGCGGCCGGGTCTCCTTGAGGGTGAGGGCCACGTTCCCCTGCCCGCCCAGGTCGTCGTCCCGTTTCACCACCACCGTGCCGGTGCGCGGCAGGTACCGCTCGACGGCGGCCGCCAGGGCGGCGGGGCCGGTGACGACGGTGCCCTCCGGCACCGGTACCTCCGCGCCGACGGCCAGCTGCCGGAAGTGCGACTTGCGGTTCAGCAGCACCGGGCCGCGCTGGGCCGCGAACCGCAGCCCGGTGTCGGCCGGCAGGCCGCAGAGGTCCGCGAAGGCGGCGACGCCCTCCGTGTGGTGGGCGGGCAGCAGCTCCCAGGCGGCATGGCCGAGCAGCGCGCGGACCTCGCGGACGAGCGCGGGCGCGGTCAGGGCCTCGTCCGTCAGGTTCTCCCCGGCGGACACGAAGCGTACCCGCGCCCGGTCCACGCCGAGTTCGCCGCAGACGTAGCGGAGGAACTCCTCGTCCGGCACGAGGGGGCTGACCACGACGTCGCCCTCGCGGAGCAGCCACAGCTGGCGGTGGACGGCCCGCGGTGCCGCCGTGCCGACGTTGAGCAGCACGATCCTCGGCACGGCCGGGCCCCCTGATTGTCTGGTGGTCATCCGGTCACCGCACCACGCCGTAGGCCTGGCCGCCGCGCGGGCTCGCGGCGGCGAGTACGCCGCCGTCGCCGTCCGGGCCGGTGGCGCACACCTTGCCCAGGCTCAGCGCGGGCGCGTTCCGCACCTCGTGCCCCCGGCGCCGCAGTTCGGCGACGGTGGCGTCCGCGAAGCCGCCCTCCTCGACGACCACGCCGAGCGGGCTGGCCTGGCGCGGGTGGAACGACGTCGGCACGTGCTCGGTGTGGAAGGTGGCCGCCTCGACGGCCTCCTGCGGGGACATGCCGAAGTCCACGTGGTTGACGAAGAAGTTGAGCGTCCACTGGTCCTGCTGGTCGCCGCCGGGCGTGCCGAAGGCGAGGTACGGCCGGCCGTCGTCGGTGCGGACGATGGTGGGGCTGAGCGTCGTGCGAGGCCGCTTGCCGGCAGCCAGTACGTTGTTGTGACCCTCCGTCAGCCAAGCCATCTGCCCGCGCGTGCCGAGCGGGAAGCCGAGCCCCGGCACCACGGGCGAGCTCTTCAGCCAGCCGCCGCTGGGGGTGGCGACGACCATGTTGCCGTCCCTGTCGGTGGCGCTGACGCAGGTGGTGTCGCCCTTGCCCGCGGTCTTGCGGACGACGGTGGGGATGCCGTTGTGGAGCTCGGCCCGCCACTCGGGCTCGACCGGGCCGTCCGTGGAGTCGAGGACGGGCGGGATCCAGGGCTCGCGGCCGCCGGGGGCGCCGGGCCGGAGGACGGCCGACGCCTCGGGGCCGATGAGCGCCCGGCGGGCGTCCGCGTAGGCGGGGTCGAGGAGCGCGGCGAGGGGGACGTCCGCGTGCTCCGGGTCGCCGTACCAGGCCTCGCGGTCCGCGAACGCCAGCTTGGCGGACTCGATGACGGTGTGCAGGTGGTCGGCGCTGCCGAAGCCCATCGCGCCCAGGTCGTAGCCGGCCAGCAGGGACAGCTGCTGGAGGAAGACCGGGCCCTGGGACCACGGGCCGGGCTTGTGGACCAGCTTCCCCCGGTAGTCGAGGGTGGCGGCCCGCTCGGCGGTCGGCCGCCAGCGCGCCAGGTCGGCGCCGGTGAGGAAGCCCTTGTGTGGGACGCCGGTGGAGTCGATGACCTCGGTGGTGGAGACGAACGCGTCGATCGCCTCGGCCACGAACCCCTCGTAGAACGCCGTGATGGCGCCGTCCGCCTGCGCCTCGCGGCCGGATCCGGCGGCCTCGGCCTCGGCGACGAGCCGGCGGTAGGTGCGGGCCAGGTCGGTGTTGCGCATCCGGGAGCCGGCCCGGGGGACCTCGCCGCCGTTCAGGTAGGTGGCGCCGGACGCGGTCCAGTGGTCGCGGAACAGGGGGGCCAGTGCCTCGATCATCAGGGCGGCGCGGGGGAGCAGCGGGTAGCCGTGCTCGGCGTAGCCGATGGCCGGTTCGAGGACGTCGGCGACCCGCAGCCGGCCGTGGTCCCGCAGGACGCGCATCCAGGCGCCGAAGGCGCCGGGGACGCAGGCCGCGACGAGGCCGGAGCCGGGGATCGCGTCCAGGCCGAGGGCGCGGACGGCGTCGACGGTGGCGGCCTCGGGCATCGGCCCCTGCCCGCAGACGACCGTCACCTCGCCGGTCGCACCGTCATGGACCATGATCGGTACGTCGCCGGCCGGGCCGTTGAGGTGGGGCTCGACGACCTGGATCACGAACGCGGCGGCCACCGCGGCGTCGAAGGCGTTGCCGCCGCGGTCGAACATCGCGTTCCCCGCGGCGGACGCGAGCCAGTGGGTGGAGGAGACGGCGCCCTGCGTGCCGTGGAGCTCGGGACGGAACAGCACAGGAGGAGAACCCTTTCGGGACGGGGGGGAAGGGGGAGGTGGGGCGGCCGGTCAGGCGGGACGGCCGGGGAGGAGGACCTCGTTCGCTATGTCCTCCAGCACCCGGAAGTCGCCCTGGTACGGGAAGTCGGCGCGCGGCCAGTGCACGACGAGGTCGGTGATCCCGATGCCGCCGAAGAGGCCGCAGGCGTCGCGGTAGGTCTCCACCGACTCCATCACACCGTCGATCATCGCGCCGGTGACCACCAGTCGGCGGACGGAGGCGGGGTCGCGGCCGATCGCCTCGCACTCCTTGTCCAGCAGCGCCGACTGCTGCCGCAGCACCGGCAGCGCCTCGTCGTAGCGGACGGGCTCGCCGTGGCCGGGCCAGGCGATGGTGATCCAGATGTCGGCGTGGCAGGCGGCGAGCCGGATGCCGCGCGGCCCGGTGGCCGCCACCGCCAGGGGCGCGCGCGGGCGCTGGACGCAGCCGGGGTGCAGGCGGGTGCCGGTCGTGGTGAACCAGTCGCCCCGGTACGTGGTCTCCGGCTCGCGCAGCAGCTGGTCGGTGAGGTCGACGAACTCGGCGAAGCGGTCCGCCCGTTCGCGCGGGTTGAGCCGGCGCAGCCCGAGGGCCTCGTCGTCGAACCCGCCCGCCCCGGCGCCGATCCCGCAGATGGCCCGGCCGTCGGAGATGTCGTCCAGCGTCATCATCTCCTTGGCGAAGGCGACGGGGTGCCGGATGCCGGGGCTGGCCACCATGGTGCCGATGCCGATGCGGGACGTCGCGGTGGCGGCGGCCGTCAGGACGGGCATGGTCGCGAACCACGGCATCTCGCGGAACCAGCGCCACATCAGGTGGTCGTAGGTCCAGGCGTGGTCGAAGCCCAGCCGTTCCGCCGTCACCCAGCGGTCCTTGGCCTGCTGCCAGCGCTGCTCGGGCAGGATGATGATTCCGTGGCGCATCGTCTCAGCCATGTTCTCAGCCGCTCCTTCGGGGGCTCGTCGGTCCGGTGCCCGTCGGCTCGGCGCTCGTGGCGGTGGCCAGCGCGGCCGTGCGGAGCACGATGTCGGTGAGCTCGTGCTCGCAGGCCAGGACGTCCGGCGTGCACAGCTCGTCCGGGGCGGTCCCGGGGTAGTGGGCGACGGCCGGGTAGAGGCCGTTCGTCGTCAGGTCCATCGCCACCGCCTTGCAGCGGCGCAGGAGTTGGGCAAGCACCTCCTGGCCGGCGACCGGGGCGCGCAGGGTGAGGAAGTAGCAGTCGAAGACGCTCGTCCACATCCGGGGCTGCCGCTCGGGCGGGTTGTCGACCAGGTGCTGGAGCAGCGACCGGCCGTCGGAGACCAGCTTGGCGGCGGTCCCGAGGTGGATCCGGTGGCCGAGCGCCACCTCCCGCACCAGCGCGTCGGCCTCGGCGGCCGGCACCGGCGGCACCTTACGGCCGCGGAACAGGCTGCGCACGGCCGGGAAGTCGGCCGCCCAGGTGCCGCTGAACGTGCTGTGCAGCCGGTACATGCTCGGCCGGATGGCCGCGTTGTAGACGGCCGGGGTGCTGGAGCCGGTGTACAGCATCATGGCGCTGTACGCCCGGACGTGGTGGCGGATCTCCCGGGCCGTCGCCAGGTCCTCCTCCTCGCCCGCGCCGAGCCGGTCGAGGGCGGCGGCGACCAGCCGCCAGAGGACGAACGAGATGTGGTGCCCGGTGATCCAGCGGAACCAGAAGAGGCGTTCCAGGCCCTCCTCGGTCACCGGCTCGGTGAGCAGGGCGCCGTCGTCGGCGGCGGCCAGCAACCCACGGCACGCCTCCCGGAGTTCCGGGCCCGCGTCCGAGGCGAGCGGCCACGGGTCGCCGGGGTGCGGCAGGGTCAGCGGTTCGAGGGCGTAGGGGTAGTCGCCGAAGTCCCAGCCGCGCGCGTCGGGCAGGGAGAGGGCGACCGCGGTGGCGTTGCGGCTCATCGGCTGCTCTCCGGTACGTAGGTGAACTCGATCTCCAGGCCGTTGACGTCCAGGCAGTAGAAGCTCTGTACCCCCTCGGCGTCGGTGACGATCCCGGACGGCGGGTCGGGCAGCAGGAAGTCGTACCGCCCCGAGGCGTACAGCTCCTGCCACCGGTCCCGGTGGCGTACCAGCTCCTCCGGGTTGTCCACGGCGAGGCAGACGTGCTGGAACTGCACGCGGTCCTCGGGGCCGCGCTCCCGTACGGGCGTGGTGCGCTCGATGAGGTGGAGCCGGACGCCCCCGGCGACTACCTCGGTGATCCGGGACACCCCGGGCAGCCGACTGAGCGTCAGCTCCGAGAACGTCTCGGCGGTCCAGGTCGGTCGGCAGCCGAGGAAGTCCCGGTACCAGGCGAGGGAGTTGTCCAGGTCGAAGGTCTGGACCCCGACGTGGTGCAGGTGTGCCGTGGGCACGGTGGGTGTCGTCGTCACCGGATTCCTCCGCGGTGGTCGGTCTCGTCGTGTGTGTGGGCCGCGTCGGCCAGGGCGGCCAGTCGCCGGTCGAGCTCAGGGCCGATCGCGGCGAGCGCCGCTGGCCGGGTCATGCCGCCGTGGTCGCAGTCCACGGCGTGGACGTCGAGCCGGCCGGCGAGGTGCGGGCGCCACAGCTCCGGGGTGTACGGCGAGCCGTCCGGCTTGTCCGCCGCCGCCCGGAACAGCACCGCGTCCCCGTCGAACCGGCCCAGGACCGGATCGGCGTACACGCGGCTCATCTCCCGGTAGACCCGGACCAGCGACGCCACCTCCACGTCGGCCGGGCCCGCCAGGGTGCCGTCCGGCGCGAGCTCCTGCCCCAGCGAGGCGGCCAGCGCCCGGAGCGCCGCGGCCTCGTCGGCGTCCTGGTCGTCACCGGCGTCCTCGGCGGTCCGGGGGTAGGCGTCGAGCAGGGCCAGCAGCGGGACCTCCGCGCCCTCCTCCCGGAGCCGGACCGCCAGCATGTGGGCGATCAGACCGCCGACGGACCAGCCCAGCAGGGCGTACGGCCCGTCCGGGCACACCTCGCGGATCCGCGCCAGGTAGTCCTTCACCACGTCGTCCGGCGTGCCCGCCGCGTGCTCCGGCGTGCCCAGGCCGGGCGCCTGGAGGGCGTACACCGGCCGGCCGGGGGCGAGGAAGCGGAGCAGGCCGGTGTAGACCCAGCCGGTGCCGGCCGCCGGGTGGATACAGAACAGCGGGGTGCCGGTGCCACCGCGCAGCCGCAGCAGCGGTGCCAGCGGGTCCGCCGTGCCGGCCTCGCCCGCGGCCGTCCGCCGGGCGAGCGCGGCGGGCGTCGGGGCGTCCAGCAGGTCGCGGATGGTGACGCGGACGCCGCACGCCGCGCGGAGCCGGCCGGCGAGGCGGACGACGAGCAGCGAGTGCCCGCCCAGGTCGAAGAACGAGTCGTCGGCGCCCACCGTCGGCACCTCCAGCACCTCGGCGAACAGCTCGCACAGCAACTCCTCGCGCGCGGTGCGCGGCGCGCCGCCCCGGGCCGCGCCGGTGAAGTCGGGCGCCGGGAGCGCCGCCCGGTCGAGCTTGCCGTTGGGCGTCAGCGGCAGCGCGTCGAGGACGAGGACGGCGGCGGGGACCAGCGGGGCGGGCAGGAGCCGCGCGGCGTCGCGCCGCACCTCCTCCGGGTCGACGGCGGCACCCGGCGCGGGCACCACGTAGCCGATCAGCCGCCGGTCGCCGTCCTCGGGCCCGGACCCGTGCACCGCCGCCGCGGCCCGGACCACGTCCGGCCGCTCGCGGAGCACGCCCTCGATCTCGCCCAGTTCGATCCGGTGCCCGCGCACCTTCACCTGGCCGTCGGCCCGCCCAGCGAACTCCAGCAGGCCGTCGGACCGCCACCGCGCCAGGTCGCCGGTGCGGTACAGCCGGGAGCCGGGCGGGCCGAACGGGTCGGCGATGAAGCGGGCGGCGGTCAGCGCGGGACGATCCAGGTAGCCGCGGGCCAACTGGGTGCCGCCGATGTGCAGTTCGCCGGTCGTGCCGGTCGGGGCGGGCCGCAGTCGGCCGTCCAGGACGTACGCCCGGACGCCGGGGAACGGCCGGCCGATCGGCACCGGGCCGGGGGGCAGTGGCGCGCCGGGCGGCAGTCGGTGGTCGCAGCAGTTGACGGTCGACTCGGTCGGCCCGTACGCGTTCACCACCCAGGTGTCCGGGTGCCGCTCGCGCCATGCCTGGAGCGCCCGGCCGTGCAGCGCCTCGCCGCCGAGCACCAGGCAGGCGCCCGGGGACGCCTGCTCGGGCAGCGATGCCAACAGCTCCAGGTGGCTGGGGGTGGCCTTGAGGAAGTCGGGGGCTTCCTGGGCGGCGTCCTCGTCCAGCTCGGCCAGGCGTACGCATCCGCCGCTGACGAGCTGACCGTACAGCGCGGTCACCGTCAGGTCGAAGGCCACCGACGAGTGCACGGTGCTCGTCCCCGGGATGCCCGGGTAGGCCGTGCGGAGGTAGCGCAAGTAGGCGGCCAGCGCCCGGTGTTCGACGACGACGCCCTTCGGGCGGCCGGTCGAGCCGGAGGTGTGGATGACGTACGCCGGGTGGGCAGGAACCAGGGCGGCCGTCCGCTCGGCGTCGGTGACGTCGCCGTCGGCGTACGCGCGGGTGTCCACCGGCCCGTCGAGGACGACGCGCGGCGCCGCGTCGGCCAGCAGGTAGGCGATCCGCTCGGCGGGGTACGCGGGGTCCACCGGCACGTACGCCGCGCCGGCCTTCCACACCGCGAGCAGGGCCACCACCAGGTCCACGGAACGGGGGAGCAGCACGGCCACCCGGTCCTCGGGGCCGGCGCCCCGGGCGATCAGGTGCCGGGCCAGGCGGTTGGCGCGGCGGTTCAGCTCGGCGTAGGTGACGGAGGTGCCGCCGTGGACGACGGCCGGCGCGTCGGGGTTGCGAGAAGCCTGCTCCTCGATCATCCGGTGCGCGAACAGGTCACTTTCAGCGCCCGGTTCGGGGGCCGGTGCGCCGTTCCACTCCGTCAGCAGCCGTCGCCGCTCCTCCGGCCCCACGACGTCGATCTCCGACAGCCGGGTGCCCGGGTCGGCGAGGACGGCGGCGAGCACCCGGTGCAGGCGCTCGGCGAGGGCGACGGCCGT
>NZ_JAIQLH010000353.1 GCF_020037025.1 Streptomyces huiliensis
GCACCCGGTGCAGGCGCTCGGCGAGGGCGACGGCCGTCGCGTGGTCGAACAGGTCGGTGCTGTAGTCGATGTTCCCCCGCACGCCGAGCGGTTCGCCGTCCGGCCCGAACTCCTCGCGCAGGTTCACCGAGAGGTCGAACTTGGCGACCTCCAGCGGCTCGGCCAGCGGCTCGGCGGTAAGGCCGGGGAGACGGACGGCGGTGTCGGCCAGGTTGCTGTTGAACGGCATCATCACCTGGAACAGCGGGTG
>NZ_JAIQLH010000354.1 GCF_020037025.1 Streptomyces huiliensis
GCCGCTCCGGCGGCGGCCGCGGAGCCGGACACCGCGGGGGTGCGGGCCGCGCTGGAGCGCACGGTCGGCGCGGGCGCGCCCGGCGCTTTCGCCGTGATCCGCGACCACGAGAAGGCGGGCGGGGACCGCTCGATCGCGGTCGGCAAGGCGGACCTCGACGGCACCCCGATGAACGCCGACTGGCGCTTCCGGGTCGGCAGCAACACCAAGATGTTCACCTCCGTCCTGCTGATGCGCCTGGTGGAGCAGGGCCGCGTCGACCTGGACGGGCGGCTGCGCGACTACCTGCCGTCCGGCACGCTGCCGGAGGGCTGGAACATGACCGTCCGGCAGGTCATGCAGCACCGCGCGGGCCTCTACGACCACACCGACGACCTGCTGGAGCAGGCGGGCGAGGAGACCACGGAGGCGTTCGAGAAGCGGATCCGCGACACGGTCTACCGGCCCGCCGACCTGGTGGCCCTGTCCGTCCGGCACGGGGTGCAGTACCCGCCGGGGACCCGGTACGCGTACAGCAACACCGGTTACGTGCTGCTGGGCATGGCCGTGGAGCACGTGACCGGCCGGCCGTACGCCGAGGAGCTGCGCGAGCGGATCGTGGAGCCGCTGCGGCTGAGCCGTACCTCGTTCGTGGTCCCGGACAAGAGGATCGAGGGGCCACACGTGACGGGTTACCTGACGAACGACGACCGGTCCCGGCCGCTGCTGGACTCGACGGAGCAGAACGGCTCGTGGATCTGGAGCGCGGGAGCGGTCGTCTCCTCGGCCGCCGACCTGGACCGCTTCCTCGCCGCCGTGCTGGCCGGCGACTCCGGCGGGCTGGTCTCCGACGCGTCGGTGCGGCTGATGACGAGCGCGCTGCCCACCCCGACGGCCCGGACCGGCTACGGGCTGGGGCTGCGCGAGATCGCGCTGTCCTGCGGCAGGGTCTACGGGCACGGCGGCATCGTGCAGGGGTACCAGACGCAGTCGTTCGCCACGCGCGACGGGCGGCGGACGGTCGTCGTCTTCGCCAACGCCTCCAACAACGGCGCGGTGACACAGGGGTTGATGAACACCCTCGAACCGGCCTTCTGCGGGCCCGCGAAGCCGGCCGGCGAGGCCGGCGCGGCACCGCGCGCGAACGGCCGGGAGCGGCCGGCCGCGCCCCGGGTGCCGGTCGTGGACGACACCCGGCTCTGAGCCCGGCGGGCCGGTGCCCGACGGCCGGAAACGCGCGCCGCACCGCCCGTGAGCCGTGGCTCGGGGCGGTGCGGCGGGTCGGCGGTGCGGCGGGCCTCAGTGGACGGTGGACGGGGCCGGCGTGCGGCGCGCTTCCCCCGTAGCCGTGACGGCGGACCGGGCGGCGGGCCGGACGCCCGTGGCGCTGAGGACCGCCCCGACGGCGAGCGCTCCCCCGGCCCAGAGCAGCGCGGCGCGCAGGCCGGGGACGAACTGCCCGGAGTCGCCGTCGCCGACGAGCAGGCCCATCACGGCCACCCCGAGCAGTCCGCCGATCTGGCGGGAAGCGTTGAGGACGCCGGAGGCGACACCCGCGTGGGCCGGGTCGGCCGCGCCGAGCATCGCGTTCGTCATGGCCGGGACGGCCAGGCCGAGGCCGGCGCCGGCGACGAGGAACTGGGTGACGACGGCGGCGTAGGAGTGCGAGCCGACGGCGGGGGCGGTGGCGAGGTAGCCGAGGGCGGCGAGGGTGTTGCCTGCGACCAGCACCCGGCGGGCGCCGTACCGCCGGACCAGCGGGCCGGAGGCCAGGTTGGCGGCCAGGACGGCGGCGGTCATGGGCAGGAAGGCGAGGCCGGCGACGCTGGGCGAGTAGCCCCACACCTCCTGGAAGAAGATGCTGAAGACGAAGACGAGGCCGTAGAAGCCGAAGTTGAGCAGGCCGCCGATGAGCGTGGTGGCGGTGAAGGTCCGGTGGCGGAACAGCTTCGGCGGCAGCATGGGGTCGGTGCCGCGCCGCTCCACCGCGACGAAGCCGGCCAGCGCGACGGCGAAGACGGCGGCGAAGCCGAGCACGGCCGGCGAGGTCCAGCCCCGGGCGTTGGCCTCCACGGTGGCGGCGGTGAGGGCGCCCAGGGCGACGACGGCGAGGAGCTGGCCGGGCAGGTCGAGGGAGCGCCGGGCCGTGGTCCGGACGGCGGCGGGGCGGGCGTCGGCCCTGGCGAGGAGGATGCCGACGACGGCGAGCGGGACGTTGACGTAGAAGACGGACCGCCAGCCGAGCCCGTCGACGAGCACGCCGCCGACGACCGGTCCGAGCGCCAGGGCGAGGCCGCCGGCCGCGGCCCAGAGGCTGATGGCGCGGGCGCGCCGGGCGGGGTCGGGGAAGCCGGCGTTCACGATCGACAGGGAGGACGGCACGATCATGGCGGCGCCCACGCCCTGGAGGATCCTGGCGGCGATCAGTACGCCGAGCGAGGGGGCGGCTCCGCAGGCCAGCGAGGCGGCGGCGAAGACCCCGAACCCGGCCACGAAGATCCGGCCGGGGTCGAAGCGGTCGCCCATGGCGCCGGCGGTGAGGAGGAAGGCGGCGAAGGTGAGGGTGTAGCCGTTGATCACCCATTCGAGGCCGGAGATGCTGCCGCCGAATTCGCCGGCGAGTGCCTTCGTGGCCACGTTGACGATGCTGACGTCGAGGATGACGACGACGAAGCCCAGGCAGGCGGCGAGGAGGGTGAGGGCGGGACGGTCCGGTCGGCGGCCGGACGGGGACTGGGCGGCGGGTGTCATGGTCGTTCTCCTTGCCTCGGGACAGCGGCGGAACGAGGTGAGGGGTCGCGGAATGCCGGCCCCAGCTAGAGTGTTCGTCGAGAGGCGAACAATCAGGAGTGTACGCACAACATCGAACACTCGGCAATCCGTCGCGGCGCGGCGGGGAACGGAGATCAGGACATGACGGCAGGAACACGGCCGCAGGAGCGGGAGCCGGACGGCACGCGGACGGCGCACCACCGCGCGCTGCCCGTCAGCGCCGACCCGGCGGACGTCTCGCTGGAGACGGCGCTCCTCGCGCTCGCCGACCCGATCCGGCGCACGCTGGTACGGGAGTTGGCGACGTCAGGGGACTGGGTGCGCCCCTGCGGCAGCTTCGACGTACCGGTGACCAAGGCGACGCTGAGCCGGCACTTCACCGTCCTGCGCGAGGCGGGGCTGCTGGAACAGCGGGACGCCGGTCCGAAGCGGTTCAACCGGCTGCGCCGCCCGGAGTTCGACGCCCGCTTCCCCGGGCTGCTCGCGCTGGTCCTGCGCGAGGACGACGGGGGTCGGTGACGGCGCGTCAGCGACCCGGGCCGGAGTGGCCCGCGACAGCGGCGGACAGTGCCTCCCGCAGCCGGCCGGCCGCCTCCCGGAGCGCGGCGGGCGGCCGGCCGGTCCCGCGCAGCAGGGCCGTCGCGGTGGCGCCGAGCGTGCCGAGCGTCCGCGCCGAGCCGATGCCGGGGACGTCGGGTACGAGGCCGTCGACGAGCCGTTCCGCCTCGCGCCACGCGCCGGCCCGCGCGCAGGCCGCCAGCAGGTGGGCGGCGAACAGCCGCCGGTAGGCCGGGCCGGGGGCGGTGGCGGCCTGGTGCAGGAGCGGGAGCGCCTCGTCCCAGCGGCCGAGCCGGGCCATGACCCAGCCGCGGTGGCCCAGCACCTCGTCGTGGTCGATCCACCAGGCCCACGGCGGGTCGGCCGCCGAGGCGCCGTCCAGGAAGCGGCTCTCGGCCCGCGACACCAGCCGGACCGCCTCCCGTTCCCCGCCCAGCGCCGCGACCGCGTGGGCCCGGCGGATCAGGAGGAGGCTGTCGACCAGGGCGGGGAGTTCCCGCGCGCCGCGCACCCGGGAGGCGTCCTCCAGAGCGGCCCGCGGACGTCCCGTGTGGCTCATCAGCATGCTGTTGTTCAGCAGCACCAGCCGGGCCGTCCACCGGTCGCCGCAGAGCCCGGCGAGGGCCAGCGCCCGGCGGTTGGCCCGCCGGGCGTGCCGGTGGAGGCCGGCGTCGAAGAGGATCCAGCCCATCACCTCGTACAGCTCGGCCGCCGCGGCCCGCCGGTCCGCGTCCCACCGGTACGCGGCGCCCGTGGCGAAGGGGTCGGGGAACCGCCGTGCCGCCGCGCGCAGTTCGGGCAGCGCGGCGAGGGCGCCTCGCGCCGCGTCGACCGCGACCAGGCGGCGGACGGCGGACCGGGCCGCCGCGACCGGGTCGTGCGGCGCCGTGGCGGAGGACTGGTCGGCGGGGGCGCGGCGCATCGCGTGATCGTAACGGGAGGTGCGCCGGCGGGGGTCACGGGGAGCCCGTCGTCGGCAGGAAGCGCGGCGCGCGCCGGGCGGGCAGCCGCTGTTCGACGGCGGCACCCAGGGACAGCAAGCGGGCGTCCTGCCGGTCGCCGGCCATCAGCAGCAGGCCGACGGGGAGTTCGCCGACGAAGCCGGCCGGCACCGCCAGGGAGGGGTAGCCGGCGACGGCGGCGGGGGTGGAGGAGGGGATGACGTCGTTGTCGCCGCGGGCACAGTCCGTCGTCCAGGCGGGAGGGTTGGCCGGGGCTGCGAGGGCGTCCAGCCGGTGGGCGGCCAGGGTCTCGTCGAGGGAGCGGCGGGCGAGGTCCTTGAGTTCGGCGCGGACGGCCCGGTGCTCGGGGCTGCCCGCGGCGGGTGCGACGAGGGCGCGTTCGAAGAGCTCCCGGCCGGTGAAGCAGGTCCGCTCGGCGGGGTGGGTGCGGGTGAACTCGTTCAGCGCGGCGAGGTCGCGGGGGCCGTCGCGGGTGGCGAGGTAGGCGTCGATGTCCCGGTGGAACTCGCTGAGCAGGGCGGGGTATTCGAGCTCGGCGAGCCGCTTCTGGTACGGCGGTGTGACCTCGACGACGGTCGCGCCCGCGGCCCGCAGGGTCCGGGCCGTGCGGGTCATCAGGGCGTCCACGTCCGGGCCGAGTTCCGGCAGCCGCCAGAGGCCGATGCGCTTGCCGCGCAGGCGTTCCCCGGCGACCGTCCGGGGCGTCCGGGAGCCCGTGAGGACGGAGAGGGTGAGGGCGGCGTCGGTGACGTTGCGCGCCAGGGGGCCCGCCGTGTCCTGCTCGGCGGAGATGGGGACGACGCCGGCCTGGTCGACCAGCCCCAGGCTGGGCTTGTGGCCGACGACGCCGTTCATCCCGGCCGGGCACACGATGGAGCCGTCCGTCTCGGTGCCGATCGCCACCTGGGCCAGCGAGGCGGCGAGCGCCGCGGCCGAACCGGAGGAGGAGCCGCACGGGTTGCGGTCCAGGACGTAGGGGTTGTGCGTCTGGCCGCCCACCGCCGACCAGCCCGACGTCGGCTTCGCGGCGCGGAAGTTCGCCCACTCGGACAGGTTCGTCTTGCCCAGGATCACCGCTCCCGCCGCCCGCAGCCGGGTCACCAGCGGGGCGTCGGAGCGGGGCGGCTTCCCGGTGAGGGCGGCCGATCCCGCGGTGGTCGGCAGGTCCCGGGTGTCGATGTTGTCCTTGAGTAGGACGGGGATTCCGTCGAGGGGGCCGCGCGAGGTGCCTCGCCGGTGCCGGGCGTCGCTGGCCGCCGCCTGGCGCAGGGCGGTCGGGTCGGTGCGCAGCACCGCGTGGATCTTCGGGTCGACGGCGGCGATCCGCCGCAGGTAGGCGCGGGTCAGGGCGGACGAGGTGAGGGTGCCGGCCGCCATGCGGGCCTGCAGGTGGGGGATGGTCGCGGTGTCCAGGTCGATGGCCGGGGCCGAGGATGGGTTCCGTTCCGACGGGTCGGCGGCCCCGGCCGTCAGGGTGGCCGTGGTCAGAACGGCGGCCAGGGCGGCGGTGGTTCGCCGCCTCGCGCGTCTCGTGTTCCACTCGCTTCTCCTCATACGGGGTAGCGCACTGCATGTCCGCGGGCGGGCGCAAGGGTGCCGCGGCGCGCCCGCGCCGCGCCGCCGTCCGGCGAGCCGTCCACGAACCAAGGTCACGCCCCCCGATGGAGTGAAAACCCCATCGTGTGTCCGCGGGTATGGCCCGATGGTGTCACGCTGTAATCGCGTGGTCGGGCTCCGTGAGCCCGGAACGGCGGTGCGGGGGAAGGGTTTCGGGCCGGGCGGGTGCCGGCCGGCGGCGAGGGGGCGGTCATGGCGCGGCGGCGCTCGCGGTGGCGCGAACGGGCGGGTTACTGGTTCGACAACACGTTGACGCGCGGTGCCTCCGCGCTCATCGGCTGGCTGGCCCTGGCCTGCCTGGCGGTGGTCGTCCCGGTCAGCGCGCTGATGGTGTGGACGGCGCGGGACGCGCCCGGGTCGCTCCCCGGGAAGCTGGCGCGGGTCTGGCACCACGCCGGGGACACCCTGCGGCTGGGCGGCCTGGTCGGGCCGCCGGCGCAGGTGCTGCTGTCCGTGGTGCTCGCCGTGGTCGCCCTCCTCTACGTCTCCACGCTCGTGAGTCTGATCACCGCGGGGGTCAACGAGCGCATCGTCGCCCTGCGCAGGGGCCGCTCGACGGTGCTGGAGGACGGGCACGTGGTGGTCCTCGGCTGGTCGGAGCAGGTGTTCACGGTGGTGGCGGAGCTGGTCGCGGCCAACGCCAACCAGCGGCGGGCGGCCGTGGCCGTCCTGGCCGACCGGGACAAGACGGCCATGGAGGACGCGCTGCACACCAAGGTCGGCCCGACCGGCGGCACCCGGCTCATCTGCCGCAGCGGCTCCACCACCGACCCCGCCGTCCTGTCCCGGGTCAGCCCGCACACCGCCGGCGCGGTCCTCGTCCTGCCGCGGGACGGGCCGTCGGGTGACGCCGAGGTGGTCAAGACGCTGCTGGCGCTCCGGGCGGCGGGCCGCGCCGCGGGCGGCCCTGACGGCACGGGCACGGGCTCCGGCACCGAGAACGGCGGAAGCGGCGGGGACGACGGGAACGGCACGGAGAGCGGGACGGGGGTCTGGGTCGTGGCGGCCGTGCGCGACGCCCGCTACCGGCTCCCCGCCGCACTGGCCGCCGGGGACGGCGGCGTCGTCCTGGAGACCGACGACATCACCGCCCGGCTCATCGTCCAGTCCGCCCGCAGGCCCGGCCTGTCCCTCGTCTACCAGGAGCTCCTCGACTTCGCGGGCGACGAGTTCTACACCGTCCGCGAACCGGCCCTGGCAGGGCGGACGTTCGGCGAGGCGCTGCTGGCGTACGCGACGTCGTGCGCCGTGGGGCTGCTCCGCGCCGACGGCGGCCTCGCGCTCAACCCGCCGTCGGACACCCTGATCGGCGCGGCGGACCGGATCGTGGTGGTCACCCGCGACGACGACACCGCCGTCGTGGCCGAGCGGCCGCCGGACGTCGACGAATCCGTGCTCGTCACCGCCGTCCCGGCGGAGCCGCGGCGGCCGGAGCGGGTGCTCCTGCTGGGCTGGAACCGGCGGGCCCCGCTCATCGTGGGCCGGCTGCGCCGGTACTCGGCGCCGGGTTCCGTCGTGGACGTCGTCGCCGACGCCGAGCCCGCGACGGCCGCCGCCGTGCGCGCCGCCGACGGCGACGCCGGGGCCGCCCTGTCCGTCGTCCTGCGGCCCGGCGATCCGGCAGACCGGCAGACGGTCGAAGCGGTGGACGCCGCGTCGTACGACAGCGTGATCGTCCTCGGGCCGGACCCCGTCCCCGGCCCGGGCGGCGTGGCCGAGGAGCCGGACGACCGCACCCTGGTGACGCTGCTGCTGCTCCGCGCCCTGGAGGCGGCGTCTGGGTGGGAGTTGCCTGTGGTCACCGAGATGACCGACGACCGCAACCGGGCCCTGGCCCCGGTCAGCCCGGGCGCCGACTTCATCGTCAGCGGCAAGCTCATCGGCCTGCTGATGGCCCAGATCTCGCAGAACCGGCAGCTGGCCGGCGTCTTCGAGGAGTTGTTCTCCGCCGGCGGCAACGAGATCCTGCTCCGCCCGGCGTCCCGCTACGTCCGGCCGGCCGCCACGGCCTCCTTCGCCACGGTCGTCGAGGCGGCCCGGCGGCGCGGCGAGTGCGCCATCGGCTACCGCGACCACGCGGGCGCCGCCCACGGCCCGCGCTACGGGATATGGATCAACCCGCACAAGGAGACGTCCCGGCGGTGGGCCGAGCGGGACGAGGTCGTCGTGGTCGCGACGGTCGGGCTCGGGGCGGAGGCGGGATGAGGCGGGGTGCGGCGGGGTGCGGCGGGGTGCGGCGGGGTGCGGCGGGGTGCGGCGGGGTGCGGCGGGGTGCGGACCCGGGCGGGCGGCCGCCGTGCCGGCCGACACCGCCGGGCCCCCGCCGAGGTCATCGAGAAGGTGACCGTCCCGCCCGGCACCGTCGGCATCAAGCCCGGCGCACCCGTCTTCGGCAGCGCGTGCCGCTACGGAGCCGACGGCCCGCCCCCGTCCCGGGTGACGGCGAGCAGGGCCATGTCGTCGGTGATCCGGCCGCCGGTGTGCCGGGTCACGTCGGCGAGCAGGGCATCCAGCAGGGCGTCGGGCGTCGCGAAGTGGCGGCCGGTCAGGGCGGCGGCCGGGTCGTAGAAGACGCCGTCGCGGTCGCGGGCCTCGGTGAGGCCGTCGGTGTAGAGGAGCAGGGTCGCGCCCGGCGGGAAGGGCACCGTGTCCGTCCGGTCCGGTCCGGCGCCGAGGTCGCCCAGGGCCAGGGGGAGGGCCGGCTCGGCCGGTTCCAGGGAGCGGACCGTCCCGTCGGACAGGAGCAGCGGCGGCGGGTGGCCTCGGTTGACGAGGTGGAGAGCGGGGCCGTCGGGCGGGACCTCGGCCAGGACGGCGGTGACGAAGCCCTCGACCCGCTCCGGTCCGCTGCGGCCGCGTGCCTCGCGCCGCAGGGCGCGTTCGAGCCGGGCCGCGAGGCCGGGCAGGTCCGGTGCGTCCTCGGCGCCCTCCCGGAAGGCGCCCAGCCCCACGTCCACCGCCTTGACGGCCTCCAGGCCCTTGCCGCGCACGTCGCCGATCAGGCACCGCACCCCGAACGGCGAGTCCTGCACGCCGTACAGGTCGCCGCCGATCTCCGCGTCCCCGACCGCCGACCGGTAGCGCACCGCGATGCGCAGGCAGCCGATCGAGGGCGGCAGTTGCGGGAGCACCGCGCGCTGCACGGCGAGGGCGACGCGGCGGGCGGAGGCGAGCCGTACGTCGCTGAGGTACATCAGGCGGTTCACGAGGACGGCGAGGAACGAGACGGTGGCGACCGCCGACAGTTCGCTGCGGCCGCCCGAGTCGTCCAGGAAGCCGAAGTGGTGCAGCAGCACCGCGTCCACCAGGCAGGCGGCCAGCCCGGCGAGGACGGTCGCGCGCAGGGACAGCAGCGCGGCGGCCGTCATGGGCGCGGCCGTGTAGAAGGCTTCCGCGCTGAAGTGCGGGGAGGTGGCGTAGTCGAGGAGGGCGCCGCCGACGAGCAGGAGGACGGGCAGCAGGGGGAGCCAGGCGGGGCGCCCGCGTCCGGCGGTCGTGCCGCGCCGCGCGTTCGGTGCCCTCACCCGCCTGCTCCCGCTCGTGCCTGCTCTGCCCTGCCCTGTCTTACCCGGCTCTGCCCTGCCTTGCCCTGACATCCGGCTTCCGTCCCAGCATCCCCGCGCCGGTCGGGGGCCGCCAGTCAGGCACCCGCGGTCGGGGCGCACGACGCGGGAGGCGCCCGGCCCGCCCGCCTGGAGTGGCGGGAGGGCCGGGCGCCTCGGTTGCCCGGATGGTGCCGGGATATGGGTGCTGTCAGGGGCGGGGGCCCGGTCGGGGACGCGCCGGGTGCCGCGGGCGGTCACCGCG
>NZ_JAIQLH010000355.1 GCF_020037025.1 Streptomyces huiliensis
CCCCACGCCGACCTGCTGTGGATGGAGACCGGCACCCCCGACCTCGACGAGGCCCGCGCCTTCGCCGAGGCGATCCACGCCGAGTACCCGGACACGATGCTCGCCTACAACTGCTCGCCCTCCTTCAACTGGAAGGCGGCCCTGGACGACGACCGCATCGCCAAGTTCCAGCGCGAACTGGGCGCGATGGGCTACCGGTTCCAGTTCATCACCCTGGCGGGCTTCCACTCCCTCAACCACGCCATGTTCGACCTCGCCCGCGGCTACGCCGAGCACGGCATGACGGCCTACGTCGACCTCCAGGAGCGGGAGTTCGCCGCACAGGAGCACGGCTTCACCGCCGTCCGCCACCAACGCGAGGTCGGCACCGGCTACTTCGACCTCGTCACCACCGCGCTCAACCCTGACTCCTCCACCACCGCCCTGACCGGCTCCACCGAGGAGGAGCAGTTCCACCCGGCGCCCTGAGCGCCCTGTCCTTCTGTCCTGTCCGTGTGTTCGTTCCCGCTGGAAGGGGTTGAGGTAATGGACGGCAGGGAGCACCGCTGGTTCATCCTCGGCGCGTCCGTCATCCCGCTGCTGGGGGTCCTGGCCTCCATGGCACTGCTGTGGAACAAGATCTTCTCCTGGTCCGACGCCGTGGTCCTCGTGATCATGTACGCGATCTCCGGATTCGGGATCTCCACCGGCTACCACCGCATGCTCACCCACCGCTCGTTCGAGACGTACAAGCCCATCCGCGTCGCCCTGGCCACCGCCGGCGTCATGGCCGGGCAGGGTCCGCCGCTGATCTGGGCCGCCCACCACCGCAAGCACCACCGCGTCGCCGACAAGGAGGGCGACCCCCACTCGCCCCACCTGGACTTCCCGCCCGGCTTCAAGGGCACGATGACCGGCCTGTGGCACGCCCACCTCGGCTGGCTGTTCGACGAGAAGCTCACGTCCGACCCGATGCGCTACTGCCCGGACCTGGTCCGCGAGAAGCCCATGCGCTGGCTGAGCGAGCACCTGGTGCTGGTCACCGCCGCGGGCGTCGTGCTGCCCGGCCTGCTCGCCTTCGCGATCACCGGCGGCAGCGTCACCGCGGGCCTGACCGGCATGCTGTGGGGCGGCCTCGTCCGCATCTTCCTCATCAACCACATGACGTACGCGGTGAACTCCGTCGGCCACTACTTCGGCCGGCGCCGCTTCGAGACCACCGACGAGTCCCGCAACGTCGCCTGGCTGAGCGTGCCCTCGTTCGGCGAGGCATGGCACAACAACCACCACGCCTTCCCGCGGTCCGCCCGGCACGGCATGAAGTGGTACGAGGTCGACCTCTCCGCCATCCTCATCTGGAGCCTGGAGAAGACCGGCCTGGCCTGGAAGGTCATCCGGATCGACCCGGAGCGGATGGAGATGCGCGAGGCCGGCATCAGCCGCGTCAGCGGCGGCTCCACCGACGACCAGGCCCGGCTCCTCGCGTCACAGCAGCACCTCGCGCCGCTTGCCGAGCGCAAGAAGAGCGACCGGCCCACCGATCCGACGCTCGTCGACGTCGAATGACCCCGTCCGGGCCGGTGCTGCTGGTTCTGCGAGCCCGCACCGGCCCGGACACGTCGTTTCGCGCACCCACGGGAATCACGCACGGGAACCACCACCAACGGGGAGTACGGCCACCCATGGATTTCTTCTCCGCCCTGACGAACGGGTCCTCGCGCGGCGTCCTGCACGCCTGGACGGGCGACGCCTTCGAGCACACCCCCTGGCGCGACGTCGTCCGGGACGCCCACGGCATGGCCGCCCGGCTGCGCGCCCTCGGCGTACGCCCCGGCACCCGCGTCGCCTGCATCCTCACCAACACCCCCGACACCGTCCGCGGCCTGCTCGCCACCTGGCTGGCCGGCGGCGCCGTCGCTTCCCTGCCGCTGCCCACCCGCGGCCAGAGCCAGGAGGCGTACGGGGCCCAGCTCGTCGCCCTCACCGCCCGCCTCGACCCGGTCCTCCTGCTGGCCGACGACTGGATAGCGGCGACGCTCCCCGCCGAGCTCACGGCGTCCGTCCCGGCCACGGGCTGGACGGCGCTACGCGCCGCCGGAGTGTCCTCCTCCTCCCCCTTCACCCCGAGTCCCCCCAGCCGGGACGACCTGGCCTTCGTCCAGTACTCCTCGGGCAGCACGAGCACCCCCAAGGGCTGCGCCCTCACCACCCGTGCCATCGAACGGCAGTTGGAGATCATCCTGCACCTGACGGGCGGCCGCCCCGGCGCCGACACCGTCGCGTCCTGGCTGCCGCTTTCGCACGACATGGGCATGTTCGGCTGCCTGCTGTACTCCTGGGCGTACGACTTCCACTTCGTGCTGTCCACGCCCGACCGGTTCGGCCTCGCGCCGAGGTCGTGGTTCCGCGACATATCCGAGTACGAGGCCACCATGACGGCCGGCACCAGCACCGCCGTCTACCTCGCGGCCCGGGCACAGGGGAGGGGCACCCTCCCGAAGGAACTGCGCCTCCGGGCGGCCGTGATCGGCGCCGAACGCGTCGACTGGGACACCCTGGCCGCCGCCACCGCCGCGTTCCGCCCCTTCGGCCTCACGGACACCGCGTTCCAGCCCGCCTACGGCATGGCCGAGGCCACGCTGGCCGTGGCGGGCAAACCCTGGGCCCAGGCGCCCCGGGCCCTCACCTTTCACGGTCCGTCCCTGGTGGAGGGCAAGGCGGTGGAGACCGACCCGGACGACCCGCAGGCCACCCGCCTCGTCTCGAACGGCGTCCCGCTCCCGGGTGTCGAGATACGGGCGGGCGAACCCGGCCACGTGGCCGAGATCGAGGTCGCCTCCCCCAGCCTCGCCCAGGGCTACTACGCCGACCCCACCCGCACCGCGGAACGCTTCTCCGACGGCCGACTGCGCACCGGCGACCTCGGCTTCCTCCGCGACGGCGAGCTGTACGTCCTCGGCCGGGCCGACGACATGCTCTCCGTCGGCGGCCGCAAGGTCTACGCCTCGGAGATCGAGTCGGCCGTCGACTCGATGCGCAACGTCCGCAAGGGCTGCGCCGCCCTCGTCGACGCCGGCGACGCGGGCGCCACCCGCCTCGTCCTGATGGTCGAAGCCCAGGGCAACCCCAAGGACTTCCGCCCCATCGCCGAGGAGGCCGCCGGCCTGGCCCTCGAAAAGGCCGGCGTCGCCCTCGACGAATGCCTCTTCCTCCCGCGCGGCGTCCTCCCCAAAACCCCCAGCGGCAAAATCCAACGCTTCCGCTGCCGAGCCCTCCTCACGGACCCCACCCTCGCACCGGTGGCGCGGGTGTCCTTGGGCTGACCGGACGCCCCACGGCCGGCCCCGGCCACCGCCGGGGTCGGGGCCGGAAAAAACAGAAGAACCCCAGCTCAGCTGGGGTTCTTCGTTGTGTCCGAGGGGGGACTTGAACCCCCACGCCCGATAAAGGGCACTAGCACCTCAAGCTAGCGCGTCTGCCATTCCGCCACCCGGACCAGGTGTCGTTTCCTCGGGGTGTTCCCCGCGGCGACATGGAAAACAATACCAGGTTTCGAGCGGCGCTCGATCACGTGGGCGGAGGGCGGTCCCGGGGCTGCGACCAGCGGGTTCTTGCGGGAGTGTGTCGGCAGGATTGCGGCCTTGGGCTCGGGCGGCGGCGGGTGCAGGATGGCGGTGGGCCCATGCCGGGGGTCCGTGCGAGAGGGCTCCCGGGGGCGAACCACGAGGAGGCAGCGTGAGCGCGGAACAGAAGACGGGCGCCGAGAGCGAGGTCGTGGACATCTGCCGCGACCTGATCCGGATCGACACCAGCAACTACGGCGACCACTCCGGGCCGGGCGAGCGCGTCGCTGCCGAGTACGTGGCAGAGAAGCTCGCCGAGGTGGGGCTGGAGCCGAAGATCTTCGAGTCGCACCCGGGTCGGGCGTCGACCGTGGCGCGGATAGAGGGTGAGGACCCCTCGCGGCCGGCGCTGCTGATCCACGGGCACACGGACGTCGTCCCGGCCGATGCCGCCGACTGGACGCACCACCCGTTCGCCGGCGAGATCGCCGACGGGTGCCTGTGGGGGCGCGGCGCGGTCGACATGAAGGACATGGACGCGATGACCCTCGCGGTCGTCCGCGACCGGATGCGGACCGGGCGGAAGCCCCCGCGCGACGTGGTGCTGGCCTTCCTCGCGGACGAGGAGGCGGGCGGCACGTACGGCGCCCGCTATCTGGTGGACAAGCATCCGGGCCTGTTCGAGGGGGTCACCGAGGCGATCAGCGAGGTCGGCGGGTTCTCGTTCACCGTCAATGAGAATCTGCGGCTGTACCTGGTCGAGACGGCCCAGAAGGGCATGCACTGGATGCGGCTGACCGTGGAGGGCACGGCCGGCCACGGCTCCATGACCAACACGGACAACGCGATCACCGAGCTCTGCGAGGCGGTCGGCCGGCTCGGGCGGCACCGGTTCCCGGTGCGGGTGACGAAGACCGTGCGGTCGTTCCTCGACGAGCTGTCGGACGCGCTGGGCACGCCGCTGGACCCCGAGGACATGGAGGCCACCCTCGCCAAGCTGGGCGGCATCGCCAAGATCATCGGGGCGACGCTGCGGAACACGGCCGCCCCGACGATGCTGGGCGCCGGCTACAAGGTGAACGTGATCCCCGGGCAGGCCACGGCGCACGTGGACGGCCGGTTCCTGCCGGGGTACGAGGAGGAGTTCCTCGCCGACCTCGACCGGATCCTCGGGCCGCGGGTCAAGCGCGAGGACGTGCACGCCGACAAGGCGCTGGAGACGGGCTTCGACGGCGACCTCGTCCAGGCCATGCAGACGGCCCTGCGGGCCGAGGACCCGATCGCCCGCGCCGTCCCCTACATGCTCTCCGGCGGCACCGACGCCAAGTCCTTCGACGACCTCGGGATCCGCGGCTTCGGGTTCGCCCCCCTGAAGCTGCCGCCCGAGCTGGACTTCGCCGGCATGTTCCACGGAGTGGACGAGCGCGTTCCCGTCGATGGTCTGACATTCGGTGCGCGCGTGCTCGACCGGTTCCTGGATGAGTGCTGAGAGTCTTTCTGAAAGAGCGTCAGGTTGTGCGGAGTTGGCGCTTTTTTCGCCGGAAAGAGTGAACGCGCTCAAGGTTACGTAGCTCGGTTCCCTCCGTGTCGTTACAGGGTGTGCGGTCCGCGGCTGGGATCGCATTCCAACAAGGAGGAATCCATGCTCAAGAAGGTCGTCGCCACTGCGGCTGCCACCGGTGGTCTCGTGCTCACGGGCGCGGGTCTGGCAGCAGCGGCCGGCGGGGCTCAGGGCGCCGCGGTGAACAGCCCCGGTGTCGTCTCGGGCAACGTCGTCCAGATCCCGGTCTCCGTGCCGGTCAACCTGTGCGGCAACACGGTCAACGTCGTCGGGCTGCTCAACCCCACGCACGGCAACACCTGCGTCAACAAGTGACGTTGCCCCTCACCGGGTGAGGGATGGAGAACCGGGCGGCTCCGGAGCGCGCGCCATGCGCCCCGGGGCCGCCGGGCTTTCGACCCGGACACCGTGCGCGGGCAGCCGGCCCGCGCACGTTCCGCATGGCAAGCAGTAGTAGCAGAGGGGCAAAGCAATGCGACAGGTCGCCAAAAAGGGCCTGCTCACCGTCGCGGCAGCGGGCAGCGTGCTCGCCGTGACCGGTGGCTACGCGTACGCGGACTCGGGCGCCCAGGGCGTCGCCGCGCACTCCCCGGGCGTCGCGTCCGGGAACAACGTCCAGGTGCCGGTGCACGTGCCGGTGAACGTCTGTGGCAACACCGTGAACGTCGTCGGGGCGCTCAACCCGGCCTCCGGCAACACCTGTGTCAACGGGGGCCACGGCGGTCACGGCTCCCACGGGCACGGGCACGGCAGCGGTCACGGCCAGGGCCACGGGCACGGCGGCCACCACGGCGGCGGCTCCGGAGCTCAGGGCGCGGCCGTCGGCTCGCCCGGCGTCATCTCCGGGAACAACGTCCAGGCGCCGATCGACGTGCCGGTCAACGCCTGCGGCAACACCGTGGACGTGGTCGCCGTCGCCAACCCCACCTTCGGCAACACCTGCGTCAACGACGGCCACGGCCACGGGAAGGGGCCGGACCACACGCGTCCGCACCACCCGGGCAAGCCCTCGCACCACCACCCGCCGGCCGACAAGCCGCACGGGGACAAGCCCCACGGGGACCACGAGGACCACGGGACCCACGGGGACAAGGACAAGCCGTGTGACGAGCACCGGCCGGGCGGTAAGCACGACAAGCCCGCCGAGCACTCGGTGCACGACAAGCCCGGTCACGTCACCCCCGGCCCGGTCGTCCCGGTGGCCGTGGTGAAGGACGCGCACCGTCCGGCGCAGCCGGCCGCCGCGGCCGTCGAGGAGCGGGACGACCAGCTCGCGCACACCGGCGCGGGCGAGCTGGGCATGGCCGGCGCCGCGAGCGCGGCCCTGCTGCTCGGCGGCGCGGTCCTCTACCGCCGGGCGCGTGCCGGTCAGCAGAGCTGATCCGGTGAGCTGAGGCGGTCGCGCCCGCCAGGCCGCGCCCGCCAGGCCGCGCCGGCCGGCACCGCCGGTCGGCCCTGCCGGGCGGGCGCAGCGACTCCAGGGAGCGGGTCCCGGACCACCGGGGCCCGCTCCCGTCGTCGTTCGGTCGTTCAGCCGTTCCCGGGGTGGCGGGTTACGGCGCCGGTCGGCGCGGGCGTACCGTCACCAGGTGGCGCGCAGCTGGCGGATGATCCGGCGGCGCAGCCGGACTCTTCGGCTGCCGTCGGGGAAGAGGCGCAGTCGGTCCAACTCCCAGTGTCCGTACTCGGCGTGGTCGGTCAGCAGTCGCGTGGCAGCGCCTCGGGAGACCCCTCGCGGCACATACACATCACAGAATTCGTATTCCGGCATCGCATCTATTGTGCGGGAACAGCCCCGGTACGGATAGCGTCTGCACTATGTCTGATGCTGCGCAGCCAACCGCCGCCGAGGTACGGGCCGCCGCCGAGGCGGTCAAAGCCGCTCTGGACCGCCACCTCGACGCCGTCGAACGCCGGTCGGGCGAGGACGACCCGGCCGTCTACGCCGCGTTCAACGAGCTGGCCGCGGCAGCCGAGGCGTACGACGAGCTGCTGTACGACGCCTACGACGAGGTCACTCCGTTCGAGATCCCGGGTGACGACTCGCTGCCCGCCTACGCCGGCCCCGACGAGCCCAGCGCGCTGAGCGTGCTGATCCGCCGGGACTACGCGGTGGCCGAGCCGCAACGGCTGCTCTCCCAGGCCCAGCGGGTCGCGGACCTGGATCCCGACGTCCCCGACCTGGCGCCCGGTTCGAACCGGGCGGGGAACGGCGCCGGGATCGTGGGCGGCAGTGTGCACGCGGCCCTCGGGGTGCTCTTCGGCGAGTACGAACCGGACGAAATCGCCTCCCGGCACAAGGAGTTCGGCCTGGAGGAGGGCGACTCCACGCTGTGGGTGGCCGCCCTCGACGACCTGGCCGAGCCGGGGGAGTGGCTGTCGGCCCCCTTCGACCAGGCCGATCCGCAGCGGGTGGTCTGCCGGTTCGACGTCAGCGCCGTGTTCGACGAGGAACTGGACGACCTCGACGACGACGGGCTGGACGACGCGGTGCTCGGCGTCGCGGACGGCCGGGTGGCGTTGGACGTCGTGTCGGATGACGACGACATCGAGGTGGTCGACGACGAGGACCTCGACGAGGACGGGGACGAAGCCGAGGGCGGCGCCGGCGACGCGGCCGGCGGCGCGGGGGCGCCGGGCGGCCGGAGGGGGCCGGGCACGCCTCGCTGACCGGGTGGGGCGGGGCGGGGCGGCCCGGGCGAGCCGGGCCGGTCCGACCGGCCGGACCGGCCCGCCGCGGCCGCCGGGCGCCTACCCCGCGGGCGGTGTCTGCAGGGTAGGCGTCAGCAGCGTCCGGAGCCGTGTGCTCCGTTCCTTCGCCGGGACCTCCGCCACGGCCCGCGGCAGGTCCTGGCCCGCGCCGTGCACCACGGACAGGTGGCGCTCGCCGCGGCCGAACGCCGTGTAGACCCAGGACCTGGTCAGGTCGGGGCCCGCGTCGCCGGGCAGGACGACCACCGCGGCCGGCCAGCGGGTGCCGGCCGCCTGGTGGGCGGTGACGGCCCAGCCGTGCCGCACCGCGTCGGCCACCCGGCCGGGCGGGACGACGACCTGGGTGCCGGAGCAGTCGAGCCGCAGCCCGTCCGCGTCGCCGGAGACCACCGTGCCCGGGGCCATCCGGCCGGGGGCGGGGACGTACGCGACCCGGTCGCCCGGGTCGAAGCCGCCGAACCGGCCCGGGCCGGGGTTGAGCCGCTGCTTCAGCGCGGCGTTGAGCGCGCGGGTGCCGGCGGCGCCGCCGTGGCCGACCGTGACGACCTGCGTGGCCTCGGGCGGGACGCCGATCGCGCGGGGGACGGAGTCGGCGACGAGCTGCACCGCGCGGTGCACGGCCTCGCCCGCGTCCGTCACCGGGACGATGACGACCTCCTTGCCGGGGGCATCGACCCGCAGCAGCTCGCCGGCTCCCACGCCGGAGAGGAGCTCGCCGAGCGGGCCGGGATCCGGGGTGCGGGAGACGACGACCGGGCAGGCGCGGGCCGCCAGGACGTCCGCGAACACCCGCCCCGGACCGGCCGACCACAGCTCGGCGGGGTCGCCGGAGAGCACCAGCCGGGCGCCGTCGGGCAGCGACTCCACCAGCGCGGCGGCCGTCTCCACGTCCAGCCGCGGCGCGTCGAGCACCACCAGGACGTCGACGTCGAGCGTCCCCTCGGCGTCCCGCTCCGGGCCCTCCCGGCCGGCCAGCAGCCCGGCGACGGTGACCGCCTCCGCGTCCCCGGCGGCGGCCAGGCGCCGCCTGCCGTCCTCGGTGAACGCGGCGGCCACCGCGCGGAGTCCGAGGGCGCGGGCCGCCGCGACGACCGCCGCGGGCTCGGCCCGGGCGGCCTCGCCGCCGCTGTGCGCGACCAGGCCGGAGTCGGCCACGGCGCGGATCAGTTCCGCGGCCGACGGGGAGGGGGCCGCGGCGGCGGCTCCCGCCCAGTCGAGGTCCCGGGCGGCGAGGGTGCCCAGCAGCCGGGCGAGTCCGTCGGCGAGGCTCTCCTCGGCCATGGCGTACCGGTCGAGGCCGAGCAGCGTCCGGACCGGCACCTCCGCCTCGCCGGCCTCCTCCTCAGGGGTCTCCGGGGCCCGCAGGGGCTCCTGGAAGACCAGCACCGAACCGTCCGCGATCACCTCGCGCAGCGCCTCCTCCGGGTCCGGGACGGCCCGGCGGGCGAGCTCCTCGCGCAGG
>NZ_JAIQLH010000356.1 GCF_020037025.1 Streptomyces huiliensis
GTCCGGGACGGCCCGGCGGGCGAGCTCCTCGCGCAGGGCGGGCGCCTCCAGCACGGTGTGCCCGGCGAGCGCGGCCCGCTCCAGCAGCCAGGCGGTGAGGGCCCGGGCCCGCCGCTCGTCACCCGGGCCGCACCCGTCGCCGAGCAGCGCGCGGGCGAAGCCGTCCGCCTGCTCGGGGCGGACGCCCTTGACGCCCAGCAGCAGCCACGGGTCCTCGCGCAGCGCCTCGGCGGCCTGCTCACCGAGCGCGGCCACCACCGCCCCGGCCAGATTCTCCGGCGCCCCGCCCGCCGCCAGCACCCGCCGGGCCTCCGCGAGCACCTCCTCGTCCACCGGCGCCTCGGCGACCGGCCCTTCGGCGG
>NZ_JAIQLH010000357.1 GCF_020037025.1 Streptomyces huiliensis
GCCGGCCGCCGCGAAGCCCGCGGCCAAGGCCGCCGCCGCGCCGGCGACCGAGGCCCCGGCCGGCCCGGAGTACGTGACGCTGCGCGGCCCCGCCGCCGCGGTCGCCAAGAACATGAACGCCTCGCTGGAGCTGCCGACGGCCACGTCCGTCCGCGCCGTCCCGGTGAAGCTGCTGTTCGACCAGCGCATCGTCATCAACAACCACCTGAAGCGCGCCCGGGGCGGCAAGGTCTCCTTCACGCACCTCATCGGCTTCGCCATGGTGCAGGCGCTGAAGCTGATGCCGTCGATGAACTACTCCTTCACGGAGAAGGACGGCAAGCCCACCCTCGTCAAGCCCGAGCACGTCAACCTGGGCCTGGCGATCGACCTGGTGAAGCCGAACGGCGACCGCCAGCTCGTGGTGGCGGCCATCAAGAAGGCCGAAACGCTCAACTTCTTCGAGTTCTGGCAGGCGTACGAGGACATCGTCCGCCGCGCCCGGGTCGGCAAGCTGACGATGGAGGACTTCACCGGGGTCACCGCGTCGCTGACCAACCCCGGCGGCATCGGCACCGTGCACTCCGTGCCGCGCCTGATGCCCGGCCAGGGCCTCATCCTCGGCGTGGGCGCGATGGACTACCCCGCCGAGTTCCAGGGCACCTCGCAGGATGCCCTGAACAAGATGGGCATCTCGAAGGTCATGACCCTGACCTCGACGTACGACCACCGCGTGATCCAGGGCGCCGCCTCCGGCGAGTTCCTGCGGATCATGAACCAGCTGCTGCTGGGCGAGAACGGCTTCTACGACGAGATCTTCGAGGCGCTGCGCATCCCCTACGAGCCGGTCCGCTGGCTCAAGGACATCGACGCCTCGCACGACGACGACGTCACCAAGGCCGCCCGCGTCTTCGAGCTGATCCACGCGTACCGGGTGCGCGGCCACGTCATGGCCGACACCGACCCGCTGGAGTACCGCCAGCGCAAGCACCCCGACCTGGACATCACCGAGCACGGCCTCACCCTGTGGGACCTGGAGCGCGACTTCGCGGTCGGCGGTTTCGCCGGCAAGTCGATGATGAAGCTGCGCGACATCCTGGGCGTGCTGCGCGACTCGTACTGCCGCACCACCGGCATCGAGTTCATGCACATCCAGGACCCCAAGCAGCGCAAGTGGATCCAGGACCGGGTCGAGCGCGGCCACTCCAAGCCGGAGCGCGAGGAGCAGCTGCGGATCCTCCGCCGCCTGAACGCGGCCGAGGCGTTCGAGACGTTCCTGCAGACCAAGTACGTCGGCCAGAAGCGCTTCTCGCTGGAGGGCGGCGAGTCCGTCATCCCGCTGCTGGACGCGGTGCTGGACGCAGCCGCCGAGGCCCGCCTCGACGAGGCCGTCATCGGCATGGCCCACCGCGGCCGGCTCAACGTGCTGGCCAACATCGTCGGCAAGTCCTACGCGCAGATCTTCCGGGAGTTCGAGGGCAACCTCGACCCGAAGTCGATGCACGGCTCCGGCGACGTCAAGTACCACCTGGGCGCCGAGGGCACCTTCACCGGCCTGGACGGCGAGCAGATCAAGGTCTCGCTGGCCGCCAACCCGTCCCACCTGGAGACGGTCGACCCGGTCGTCGAGGGCATCTCCCGCGCCAAGCAGGACATCATCGGCAAGGCGGGCACGGACTTCACCGTCCTGCCGGTCCAGCTGCACGGCGACGCGGCCTTCGCGGGCCAGGGCGTCGTGGCCGAGACCCTGAACATGTCGCAGCTGCGCGGCTACCGCACCGGCGGCACCGTGCACATCGTCATCAACAACCAGGTCGGCTTCACCGCGCCGCCGGAGTCCTCGCGCTCGTCGATGTACTGCACCGACGTCGCCCGGATGATCGAAGCGCCGATCTTCCACGTGAACGGCGACGACCCGGAGGCGGTCGTCCGCGTTGCCCGTCTGGCCTTCGAGTTCCGCCAGGCGTTCAACAAGGACGTCGTCATCGACCTGATCTGCTACCGGCGCCGGGGCCACAACGAGGCCGACAACCCCTCGTTCACCCAGCCGCTGATGTACGACCTGATCGACAAGAAGCGCTCGGTGCGCAAGCTGTACACCGAGTCGCTGATCGGCCGGGGCGACATCACCCTGGAGGAGGCCGAGCAGGCCCTGCAGGACTACCAGGGCCAGCTGGAGAAGGTCTTCACCGAGGTCCGCGAGGCCACCTCGGCGCCCGCGTCGGCCGAGGTCCCGGCCCCGCAGGCCGAGTTCCCGGTCCCGGTGAACACCGCGATCTCCCAGGAGGTCGTCAAGCGGATCGCCGAGTCGCAGGTCAACCTGCCGGAGAACGTCACCGTCCACCCGCGCCTGCTGCCGCAGCTGCAGCGCCGCGCGGCCAGCGTCGAGGACGGCACGATCGACTGGGCCATGGGCGAGACCCTCGCCTTCGGCTCCCTCCTGATGGAGGGCACCCCGGTCCGCCTCTCCGGCCAGGACTCCCGCCGCGGCACCTTCGGCCAGCGCCACGCGGTGCTCGTCGACCGCGAGACCGGCGAGGACTACACCCCGCTGCTCTACCTCTCCGAGGACCAGGCGCGCTTCAACGTCTACGACTCGCTGCTCAGCGAGTACGCGGCGATGGGCTTCGAGTACGGCTACTCGCTGGCCCGCCCGGACGCGCTCGTCCTGTGGGAGGCGCAGTTCGGCGACTTCGCCAACGGCGCGCAGAACATCGTGGACGAGTTCATCTCGTCGAGCGAGCAGAAGTGGGGCCAGACGTCCGGCGTCACCCTGCTCCTCCCGCACGGCTACGAGGGCCAGGGCCCGGACCACTCCTCGGCCCGGATCGAGCGCTACCTCCAGCTCTGCGCCCAGAACAACATGACGGTCGCCATGCCGACGCTGCCGTCGAACTACTTCCACCTCCTGCGCTGGCAGGTCCACAACCCGCACCACAAGCCGCTCATCGTCTTCACCCCGAAGTCGATGCTGCGCCTGAAGGCCGCGGCGTCCAAGGCGGAGGAGTTCACCACCGGCGGCTTCCGCCCGGTGATCGGCGACGCCACGGTGAACGCGGCCGACGTCCGCAAGGTCGTCTTCTGCTCCGGCAAGGTCTACTACGACTTGGAGGCCGAGCGGCAGAAGCGCGGCGCCACGGACACCGCCCTCATCCGCATCGAGCGCCTGTACCCGCTGCCGGGTGCCGAGCTCCAGGCGGAGATCGCCAAGTTCCCCAACGCCGAGAAGTACATCTGGGCCCAGGAGGAGCCGGCGAACCAGGGCGCGTGGCCGTTCATCGCGCTGAACCTGATCGACCACCTCGACCTGGCGGTCGGCGCCGACATCCCGGCCCGCGAGCGGCTGCGGCGGGTCTCCCGCCCGCACTCCTCCTCGCCGGCGGTCGGCTCGGCCAAGCGCCACCAGGCGGAGCAGGCGGCCCTGGTCGCCGAGGTCTTCGACAGCTGATCCGCGGATCCGTCCGTCTCTGACGAACACGGGCCGGGGCCCGTACCGCTTTCACCGGCGGTACGGGCTCCGGCCCGTTCGGTTGGGTGCCCCTTGCCACGACCGCGTCCCCTAGGGTGGCGTCATGACGGCCGCGCCGCGCGAGGAGACCTACCGCCATCTGCGCTCACTGACCGAACGCTTCACGCCGCCGACGCCTCTGAGTTCGCATGTCGAGATCAGCGACGGCCAGATTCTCATGACGACGGTCCCCGCCGGCCGCCATGGCCTGGCGGCCTTGCGCATCGAACGCCAACTCCAGCCGCAGCTTCCCCCCGGGATCGTCGCCACCACCTCGGGCGACATCGAAGCGGCGGATCTAGGACAGCTACGCCGCCCCGACGTCCTCGTCCTGCCCGAAGCCGCCATGGACACGGACGATGCCATCGACCCCAAGGCCCTGCTCGCAGCGGTCGAGATCGTCTCCCCCTCCAATCCGGAGAACGACTACGAGAGCAAGCTGCGCCACTACCCCCGGCTCGGCATCCCGCACTACCTGATCGTCGATCCCCGCGACGGCACCTGCGTCCACTACTGGGCCATCACCGAGAAGAAGGGTGTCCCCGAGTACAGCGCCAGGGTCCCCTACGCCTTCGGCGACGAGATCACCATCAGCGACTGGGTCATCGACACCGGCGAGCTGCCGCGCTACGACGCGGCCCCGCGGTGAAGACCACGGTCCTCGGGCACGAGATGGCCGGGCCGGACCTCAGTGGACGGTCCAGGCGCGGAGTCGTCGGGCCACCCGGGCGACGCCGACGGTCCCGGCGGCCGCTTCCCGGACGAGTGCGACGGCTTCCTTGGGCCGGTACTCCAGGCTGTGCCCGTTCAGGGCGAGGAACGCCTCGGTGGCGTGCCAGGCGAAGCGGTCGTTGGAGTGCTCCAGGCAGGGCATCCGTACGAGGCTCACCAGGAGGGCGCCGGCCTTGAGGTGGAGGGAGCCGTAGATGTCCCGGTCCATCGCTCTGGCGTACATGCGGGCGACGGCCCCGAACAGCGGCCCGTAGTCGTCGACCTGGGGGTCGCCCGGCAGGAGCTCCGCCGCGTGCAGCAGGAAGGGGACGTCGATCCGCAGCGGCTGCTGCTCGTCACTCACGCCGCGCGACCCGGTTCCGTGCGCTCCACGGACGACCGGGCGCTCTCTTCGGCGGACCGCCACTCAGGAGAGGGGTCGCACACGGCGGGCTCCTCGGCGAAGGCGTCGCCGCTCCGGGACATCGAGTCCTGGAACGCCTGAAGGAACTTCGCCTCGATCGCCGTGGCCCGCTCGTAAGCGGCCGAGAGGATGTACTCCTGCATGCTGACGCCGGCTTCCCTGGCGGCAGCCTCGATGGCCCTGCGCTGCTCGGGGTCCGGGAAGCGCAAGCTCATGGCTTTGGGTTCAGGCATGGTATCCACGGTATCAGCGATACCGTCCGTCAGTGGGCCGGAGACGGTCCGATGTCCACCTGTTCGCGGATCCATCCGGCGGTGGCGGCGCGGGCGATCGCTTCGTGGAAGGCCGCCGCCATCTTGGCGTTGCCGGTGTCGTTCGGGTGGAGGTCGTCGACGAGGTCGCGGGGTGTGACGTGGTCCATGCGGACGAGCCCGACGCGGGCTCCCCTGCCGCGCCGTTCCGCGACCAGGGCGGGCAGCGCGGCGTTGAACGCCTCGACGCGCCGCTGGGTGGCGGGGTCGGCCGAGGGGACGAGGGCGGACACCAGGACCGTCATGTCCGGGGCGGCCGTGGTGATGCGGTCGACGAGCGTGCCCAGCCGCTCGGGGGCGGTGTCCACCCGGTAGTCGTCGTGCATGTCGTTGGTGCCGATGTGGAGCAGCACCACGTTGGGGCGGGCCTTCGGCAGCCAGGTGTCGATACGGGACAGCAGACCGTCGATCTTCCAGCCCCAGTGGCCCTCGTGGTCGGGGTCGGGAAGCCGCCCGTTCCGTTCGCCGCCGACGAAGTCGACGACGTCCGCGTGGCCGGCGAGCCGGTCCCACAGGGCGGGCCGGTAGCCGCCGCCGGCCGGGTTGCCGGCTCCGCCGTGGGTGATCGAATCGCCCAGGGGCATCACCGCGAGGCGGGGGACTTTCCAGCCCCGCCCGAGGGCTCTCACTTCCGGCGGCCGACGCGCGGAGCGCTCCGGCTCCCGGCGGTCGCCGCCGAAGGCGCAGGCGGCACCCGTGCCCGCCAGTACCCCCGCGGCCAGCAGGAGGGCCTGCCTCCGCGTGGGAATCCGCCCGGACCCACGGGGCGGCCTCGCCCCGCCGCCCTCCGCCCGGCGTTCGGTATCCAATGCGCCGCTCCTTGAACCGACTCACGTCCGAGAGGTACGTCCTCTCGTACGGACTTGTGAGTCGGCCCGGGACGCGTTCGCGGCGCGGCCTCGGGTCGCTAGCCCAGGTACGGCTCGAAGTCCCAGTAGGGCCGGGACCGCTGGCGGGCCGAGAGGGCGTGGGGGTGCTGGGCGCCCAGGGTGCGGGTGAGGCGTTGGAGGGCGTCTTCCTCCACCTTTTCCGCTTCCTCGTGCTCCCTCAGCGCTCGCAGGTCCGCGGCCAGGGCGACCTCGCAGGAGAGGGTGAAGGGGTGGTCGGGGCCGAGGGCGGTGCGGGCGCGGCGGAGGGTGTCGCGGCTGAGGTCGGTGGCGCTCTCCAGGCGGCCGGTGAAGTTGCGGCCGGCGGCGGCGTTGAGGGCGCAGCCGAGGACCCAGGGGTGGTCGTGGCCCAAGGAGGCGGCCAGGCCCGCGTAGGCGGACTCGAACATGGTGAGCGCCTCGCCGCGTTCGCCGGCGGCCTGGAGGACGAGGCCGGTATTGGAGAGCATGCCGGTGCTGATGGGGTGGGCGGGGCCGAGGAGGGTGCGGAAGCCGCTCTCGCCCTCCTCGATGAGCTCGCGGGCCTGCTGGAGGTCGCCGTGCTCGCGGGCGTAGTTGCCGAAGTCCACGACGAGGCCCATGGTGGCGTAGTGCCGGCGGCCGTGGACCTGCTCCATCTGTTCGAGCAGGCTGGTCATGGCGCCGGTCAGGTCCTGCGGGGCGCCGGCGCGGCGCTGGCAGAGCAGCAGGTTGTGGTGGGCGCGCAGGGTCTGGGGGTGGTTGGCGCCGAGGACCTGGACGTGGAGCCGCATGCCGAGCTCCTGTCGGGCCAGGGCGTCCCCGTAGCGGCCCATCAGGCGCAGGTCGCGGGCGCAGGCGATGCCGGAGACCAGGGTGGCGGCGTGCCGGGCGCGGAGCAGGTTCTCGCGGGCGCGCAGGGTCTCCAGGTCGATGTCGTACGCCTCGGAGTAGCGGCCGAGCAGGCGCAGGCCGACGCCGAGGTTGTGCTGGGCGAGGAGGGTCGTGTAGTCCTCGGGGCCGAGCAGTTCGAGGGCCGTGTTGAGGACCTCGCGCTGCATCTGGAGGGCCTCGGTGTACTGGCCGAGGAAGCGCTGGTCGGCGGCGAGGCAGCTGGTCGCCGTCATCAGGCTGCTGGCGTCGGTGTCCGGGAGGGCGCGCAGCCGCTCCAGCGTCTCCCGGTCGAGCTCGTAGGCGGCCCGGAAGGCACCGCTCGCGCGCAGGATGTTGCTCTGCTGGGTGGTGAGTTCGACCAGCCGGGGGTGCTCGGGCGGGAACATCTCCGACCACTGGATGCGGATCTGCTCCGCCAGTTCGACACCGGTGCGGAACTCGCCGCTGTGCATGCAGTAGCGCAGCAGGTTGAGGACGGTCTCCTGGACCCGGTAGTCGTGGCTGCCGAGCGCGCCGGAGGGCTCCAGGTGCGGCAGGAGTTCGGCGTAGCGCGGCCAGAGCCGGCTGTCCTGGGGGTTGCCCGGGTCGGCGGCGGCGAGCATGCGGCGGACGATGCGGCGGTGCAGCTGCCGTTCCTCGGCGGAGGTCAGCCGGGCGACGATGTCGTGGACCAGCCGGTGCATGTGCACCGACTCCTGCTCCGGGCCGGGCTCGTGGGCCTGGGTGGTGCGCAGGTCGCGTGACTCGCGGGTGAACACCGAGTAGTTGACGAGGGTGTCCAGCGCCCGCGTCCAGCTGGGCAGGTCGGAGACGAGCCAGCCGAGGCTGTCGGGCAGCTGGGCCGGCGGCATGACACGGATGAGGCCGATCGGGATCCGCCCGGCCCCGAACGACGTGCAGAGGGTGAGGAGTTCGACCGCGTGTGGCTGGGTCTCGCGGAGCCGGTTGATCAGTATCGACCAGGACGTGATCATCGAGGTGGGGATGCCGTCGTACTCCCCGTGGTCGGCGGCCAGGCCGGCCACCTCGCCGTCCCGGACCATCCGCAGGTAGTCGGAGACCTCCATGTCCGACTCGCCGAGCCAGGCGGCGGCCTGGACCAGGGCGATGGGCACGTCGCCGAGCTCCGAGGCGACGGCGTCCGCCTGTTCGGCCGAGAGCCGGGGGGCGCGGCGCATCAGGTAGCCGGTGCTCTCGTGACGCTGGAAGCCCGGGACGTCGACGGTGGCGCCGAACCGGTCCCAGCTGCGGTTGCGCGAGGTGATCAGGACGTGCCCCTGGCCCCAGGGCAGGATCTCCTCGACGAGGTCGGTGTCGTCCCAGCCGTCGAAGATGATCAGCCAGTTCTTGTAGGGCTCGCCGCGGCGCAGCGCCTCGCGCAGCGCGCGGATGCGCTCGCCGGGCTCGGAGCCGACGGTCAGGTTCAGTTCGGGGGCGAGCTCGCCGAACCGCTCGCGCTGGGTGCCGCGGGTGTCGGAGTTGACCCACCAGACGACGTCGTAGTCGGAGCTGAACCGGTGCGCGTACTCGGCGGCCATCTGCGTCTTGCCGATACCGGACATGCCGACCAGAGCGCAGACGGCGGTGCCGTGGTCGGCGTCCATCAGCTGCTCCTGGACCCGGTTGAGCAGGTCGTCGCGGCCGGTGAAGCGGCGGTTGCGGCGCGGGACGTCGCCCCAGACGGCCGGCGGGTCGTTGGGGTAGCGGGAGCCGGGGCCGGCGGCGAGGGGGCGCCGGGGCGGGCCCTCGGGCAGCTGGAGGCGGGCGAGGAGCCGGCGCTCGGCCTCCGGCGCGCCGACGCCCCACAGGTCGGCGGGTTCCAGGACGGCGGTGGCGGGGAGGAGCGCCCGGTTGGTGAGGTTGACGGCGGCGAACCGGTCGACGTTGTCCGCGACGATGCCGCGCAGGGCCTCGTTCCACTCGTCCTCGCGGCGCGGGCCGAGCTCGAAGAACCAGTCGCTGAGGACGAGCAGGATCCGGCCGCTGGCCAGCAGCAGGTCACCCAGCGCGACCTCCAGGGGGACCTCGCGGGGCGGGTCCCAGCGCTGGAGCGTCGTGCGGTGGCCGTGGCTCTCCAGCCGGTGGGAGATCCAGGTCGCCCAGGGCCGGTAGAAGCCGGCGAAGACGATGGTGAAGTGCTCACCGACCCGGTCCTGCGCACCGGTGCCGACCTGATACCGCTGCGTGTTCATGCGCGTCCCTCGTTCCTTCGCACCAGCGTGGTCCGGGCGGCCGCCCGGGAGCCCGGCGCGGCGGCATCATCACTGTACGTCATCACATGATGACGCGTCGGCGATACCGGACGCCATGCGCCCTGCCCGTCCCAGACTCGCGAGGAGCCGTTCCATGCCCGTCGCGAACTCCCGGCCCGCAGGAGTCAGTTCACTGGATTCAAGCAGGATGGGCACCGCTTCCGCGACCTGTCGGCGGTACGAATCGCGGCGGGCCCGCGCCTCCTCCCGGACCGCCGCGGGCACGGCGGCCCCGCGGACCGCCCGGTCCCAGAACTCGGCGAGGGCGAGATGCGCGTAGGTGCCCTGGAACACGCCGGCGAGCGGGCGCGGATCGGGCCGCCAGGCCACCCGGTACACGGCCGCGGGGCCGGCGTCGTGCAGCGGGACGAGGTCGTGCAGGACGGCCAGTTTGGTGTGCTGGGTCTCGTGGACGAGCACCTCGGCCAGGTCGGCGGCGGTGTGCGGCAGGGTGGCCAGTATGGCGCCGGGGGCCGCCCGGAAGGTGGCGCTCACCGCGGCCCCGGCGTCGTCCGCCGGCCGGGCGACGGGCACCAGGCAGCGCAGCAGCGCGGTGGTCTCGGCGGCCCGCTGCGGATCGGTGGCGCGCAGCAGGCCCAGGGCGGCCCGCCAGCGGCGGGTCCAGGGCCGGTCGCCGTCCGCCGTGCGGCC
>NZ_JAIQLH010000358.1 GCF_020037025.1 Streptomyces huiliensis
CGCGCCGCGCGCCGGCGGCTCGCCGTGCGCCTCCGCGGCCGGCCCGCCGCCCGGCGGCAGGGCCCGCTGCTCGGTGCTCTCCCCGCCGGTCAGCTGCGGGAAGCCCTCGGCCACCGGCTCGGCGGCGTCGAGCGGGAGGTAGAGGGTGAACGTGGACCCCCGGCCCGGCTCGCTCGCCGCGTGGATCTCGCCGCCCAGCAGCCGGGCGATCTCCCGGCTGATCGACAGGCCGAGCCCGGTGCCGCCGTACTTCCGGCTGGTCGTGCCGTCGGCCTGCTTGAACGCCTCGAAGATCACGCGCATCTTGCTGGCCGCGATGCCGATGCCGGTGTCCGTCACCGAGAAGGCAATCAGCTCGCCGTCCGGGTCGCGCAGCGCCCCGGCCTCCAGCAGCTGCTCGCGGATCGAGTCCGGCACGTCCGCGCCGGCCGGCCTGATGACCAGTTCGACGGCCCCGGTGTCGGTGAACTTGACCGCGTTCGACAGCAGGTTGCGCAGCACCTGGAGCAGCCGCTGCTCGTCGGTGTGCAGGGTGGCGGGCAGCTCCGGCGACACCCGGACCGAGAAGTCGAGCCCCTTCTCCGCCGTCAGCGGCCGGAAGGTGGCCTCCACGTAGTCGACGAGCTGCACCAGGGCGATCCGGGTCGGGCTGACGTCCATCTTGCCCGCCTCGACCTTCGACAGGTCGAGGATGTCGTTGATCAGCTGGAGCAGGTCGGACCCGGCGCCGTGGATCGTCTCGGCGAACTCGACCTGCTTCGGCGAGAGGTTGCCGTCCGCGTTGTCCGCGAGCAGCTTGGCCAGGATCAGCAGCGAGTTGAGCGGCGTGCGCAGCTCGTGCGACATGTTGGCCAGGAACTCGGACTTGTAGCGCATGGAGACGGCGAGCTGCTCGGCCCGCTCCTCCAGCACCTGCCGGGCCTCCTCGATCTCCGTGTTCTTGACCTCGATGTCCCGGTTCTGCCGGGCCAGCCGCTCGGACTTCTCCTCCAGCTCGGCGTTGGAGATCTCCAGCGCCTTCTGCCGGTTCTCCAGCTCCGCCGACCGCTCGCGCAGCTGCTCGGTGAGCTCCTGCGACTGCTTGAGCAGGATCTCCGTCTTGGTGTTGACGCTGATGGTGTTGACGCTGGTGCCGATCATCTCGGCGATCTGGCTGAGGAAGTCCTTCTGGATCTGCGTGAACCGCTGGAACGAGGCCAGCTCGATGACGCCGAGCACCTGGCCCTCGAACAGCACCGGCAGCACGATGACGTGCGCGGGCGGGGCCTCCCCCAGTCCGGAGGCGATCTTCAGATAGCCGGAGGGCACGTTCTCCACCAGGATCCTGCGCTTCTCCTTGGCCGCGGTGCCGATCAGCGACTCGCCGGGCCGGAAGGAGGTCGGCATGGACCCCATCGAGTAGCCGTACGAGCCGAGCATCCGCAGCTCGTACGCGTCCTCGCCGCTCTCCCCCTCGGCGGCCGGCATCCCCATGAAGAAGGCGCCGTGCTGGGCCTCCACGACGGGCGTCAGCTCGCTCATGATGAGCTGGGCGACGTCCTCCAGGTCCCGGCGACCCTGCATCAGGCCGGAGATACGGGCCAGGTTGCCCTTGAGCCAGTCCTGCTCCTTGTTGGCCAGGGTGGTCGAGCGCAGGTTGGCGATCATCGTGTTGATGTTGTCCTGGAGCTCCAGGATCTCGCCGGCCGCGTCCACGTTGATGCGCATGTTGAGGTCGCCGCGGGTCACCGCCGTGGCCACCTCGGCGATCGCGCGGACCTGCCGGGTCAGGTTCCCGGCCATCTCGTTGACGGACTCGGTGAGGTCGCGCCAGGTGCCGTCCACGTCGCGGACCCGCGCCTGACCGCCCAGCTGCCCCTCGGTACCCACCTCGCGGGCGACCCGGGTGACCTGGTCGGCGAACGACGACAGCTGGTCGACCATCGTGTTGATGGTCGTCTTCAGCTGGAGGATCTCGCCCCGGGCATCGATGTCGATCTTCTTGGTGAGGTCGCCCTGGGCGATGGCGGTGGTGACCATCGCGATGTTGCGGACTTGGCCGGTGAGATTGGAGGCCATCGAGTTCACCGACTCGGTGAGGTCCTTCCAGGTGCCGCTGACGCCCGGCACCCGCGCCTGGCCGCCCAGCCGGCCCTCCGTGCCGACCTCCCGCGCCACCCGCGTCACCTCGTCGGCGAACGACGACAGCGTGGTCACCATGGTGTTGACGGTGTCGGCGAGCTGCGCGACCTCGCCCCGCGCCTCCACGGTGATCTTCTTGGTGAGGTCGCCGTTGGCGACCGCGCCGGCCACCTGGGAGATGTTCCGCACCTGACTGGTCAGGTTGTTGGCCATCAGGTTGACGTTGTCGGTGAGGTCCTTCCAGATGCCGGTCACGTCCCGGACCCGAGCCTGGCCGCCCAGCTGGCCCTCGGTGCCGACCTCGCGCGCCACCCGGGTCACCTGCTCGGCGAAGTCCGACAGCTGGTCGACCATGGTGTTGACGGTGGTGACCAGCTCCAGGATCTCGCCCTTGGCGTCGACCGTGATCTTCTTCGAGAGGTCGCCCATGGCCACCGCCGTCGTCACCTCGGCGATGTTCCGCACCTGGGACGTCAGGTTGTTGGCCATGAAGTTGACGGACTGGGTGAGGTCCTTCCAGGTGCCCGAGACGCCCTTCACCTCGGCCTGGCCGCCCAGGATGCCCTCGGTGCCGACCTCCCGGGCCACCCGGGTCACCTGCTCGGCGAACGAGGAGAGCTGGTCCACCATCGTGTTGAGGGTGTTCTTCAGCTCCAGGATCTCGCCACGCGCGTCCACGTCGATCTTCTGCGACAGGTCGCCGCGCGCCACCGCCGTCGCGACCTGGGCGATGTTGCGGACCTGCGCGGTCAGGTTGCCGGCCATGCCGTTGACGGAGTCGGTGAGGTCGCGCCAGACGCCCGCGACGCCCGGCACCTGCGCCTGACCCCCGAGCCGGCCCTCCGTACCGACCTCCCGGGCCACCCGCGTGACCTGGTCGGCGAAGGCCGAGAGCTGGTCGACCATGGTGTTGATGGTGTTCTTGAGTTCCAGGATCTCGCCGCGCGCGTCCACGTCGATCTTCTGGGAGAGGTCGCCGCGCGCCACGGCCGTGGTCACCTGGGCGATCTGCCGCACCTGGGAGGTGAGGTTGCCCGCCATGAAGTTGACCGAGTCGGTCAGCTCCTTCCAGGTGCCGCTGACGCCGTCCACCCGGGCCTGACCGCCCAGCCGGCCCTCGGTGCCCACGTCCCGCGCCATCCGGGTCACCTGGTCCGCGAAGGACGACAGCTGGTCCACCATCGTGTTGACGGTGTTCTTCAACTGGAGCATCTCGCCGGACACTTCGACGGTGACCTTCTGGCCCAGGTCGCCGTTGGCGACCGCCGTCGTCACCTGCGCGATGTTGCGCACCTGTCCGGTCAGGTTGCGGAACGCCGTGTTGACGGAGTCCGTGAGGTCCTTCCACGTGCCCGCCGCGCCCGCTACCTGCGCCTGCCCGCCGAGCTCGCCCTCCACGCCGATCTCCCGTGCCACACGGGTCACTTCGCCACTGAAGGACTGGAGCTGGTCGACCATCGAGTTGACGGTGTTCTTGAGCTCCAGCATCTCGCCGGAGACGTCCACCGTGACCTTCTGGCCCAGGTCGCCGTTGGCGACCGCCGTCGTCACCTGCGCGATGTCCCGCACCTGTCCGGTGAGATTCCGGAACGCCGTGTTGACGGAGTCCGTGAGGTCCTTCCACGTCCCGGCCGCGCCCGGCACCTGCGCCTGGCCGCCCAGCAGCCCCTCGGCGCCGATCTCGCTGGCCACCCGCGTCACCTCGTCGGCGAACGTGCGCAGCGTCTCCGTCATCTGGTTGATCGTCTCGGCCAGCTGCGCGATCTCGCCCCGCGCGCTCACCGTCACCTTCTGCGACAGGTCGCCGTTGGCGACCGCGGTGGTGACCTGCGCGATGCCGCGCACCTGGGCGGTGAGATTGCCCGCCATCAGGTTGACCGAGTCCGTGAGGTCCTTCCAGACGCCCGCGACGCCCGGGACCTGCGCCTGCCCGCCGAGCTCGCCCTCGGTGCCCACCTCGCGGGCCACGCGCGTGACCTCGGAGGCGAAGGACGACAGCTGGTCCACCATCGTGTTGACGGTGTTCTTCAGCTCCAGCATCTCCCCGGCCACGTGCACCGTGACCTTCCGGGACAGATCACCCTTGGCGACCGCCGTCGTCACCAGTGCGATGTCACGCACCTGGGCTGTCAGCCGCGACGCCATGGTGTTGACGGAGTCCGTGAGGTCCTTCCACGAACCCGACATCCCGCGCACCCGTGCCTGCCCGCCGAGCTTGCCCTCGGTGCCGACCTCGCTGGCCACCCGCGTCACCTCGTCGGTGAACGCGGAGAGCTGGTCCACCAGCCCGTTGACGGTCCGCCCCACCTTGAGG
>NZ_JAIQLH010000359.1 GCF_020037025.1 Streptomyces huiliensis
TGAACGCGGAGAGCTGGTCCACCAGCCCGTTGACGGTCCGCCCCACCTTGAGGAACTCGCCGCGCAGCGGGTGCGCCGAGCCGTCGGCCGCGTGCGACCGCAGGTCCATCCGCTGGTCCAGATCGCCCTCGGCCACCGCCGACAGCACCCGGCCGACCTCGGACACCGGCCGCACGAGGTCGTCGACCAGGGCGTTCGAGGCGTCGATGGCCGCGGCCCACGCGCCCTCGCAGGAGCCGACCTCCAGCCGCTCGGTGAGCTTCCCCTCCCGCCCGACGACCCGCCGCACCCGCGCCAGCTCGCCGGTGAGCTGCAGGTTCCGGTCCGCGACCTCGTTGAAGACGGCCGCGATCTCGGACATCACGCCGTCACCGGAGATCGTCAGACGGCGCCGGAAGTTCCCGTCCCGCATCGCCTCCAGCGCCCCCAGCAGGCGGTACAGCGCCGCGCTGTCCACCTCCGTCGTCCCCTGGGGCCGGGACCGTCCGCCCTTCGCGCGCGCGCTCGTGCTCCGCGTCGCTCCGCCAGACTCCACCGTGGCCCTCCCGCAGGGTCGCTGATCCTCGTAGGGGTTTTCGCTTCCAGCTTTCCCAGTGTTTCACTCAAGCGCACCGGGGCGGCTGCCCGTCAGAGGGTAACCAGGTGACGGGACAGCTCGTTAAAGATGAACAGGAAAACCTGGCCCATGCTTGCCGGGGCTTCGGCGGAACCGCACATCCCGGCGGCACTTTCCGCTTCCCCTCACGCCCCCTACCCAGAAGCCGTCCCCGCAGACCACGCCGTCCCCGGCCGCTTCCCCGGCCCCCCGGCTCCCGCCCATTCCGGGGGAAAGCGCGTACGGTTCCGGCTCTCGCATTCCCTCCGGGATTCCGCGGTCGCCTTCCCCGTGCTTCCTCCATCGTTCCCCATCCCCGCTGCCGACGGTTTAGCCTGGCGGACGAATCGTCGTCATGGGAATCGGGCACAGGACTCGGGGGAGCGATGAGAGGCCAATGGGGAGTGCTGTGATCACCGCGCGGGCAGCCGCCACCTTCGAGCCGGTAGGGCGTTCGGTCGCCGCTGCCCGGGCCTTCGTCCGGGACACCCTCCAAGGATGGGGATTTCCCGACATCATCGACGACGCCGTCGTACTGACCAGCGAACTGGTCACCAACGCCGTCGTCCACGCCGGCACCTCCGCCGACGTCCTCTGCGTCAGGACGGACGCGGGCGTCCGCATCGAGGTCAGCGACCGCTACCCCGAACGCGAGCTGCCGCTCCAGACCACCCGCCAGTTCGGCGGGGTGGACCGCGAGGGCGGCCGCGGCCTGATGCTCTGCACCGCCCTCGCCGCCTGCTGGGGCGTCGAGTACGGCTCCACCCACAAGAAGGTCTGGTTCCGCCTCGACCTCGACGACCGCCCCGCCGGCACCCGCTCGGCGGGCCCCGCCCTGCCCGTCGAGGCCCTGCCGGTCGCCGACCCGCGGGTCCGCGTCGCGGTCATCCAGATCGACGGCACCGGCGGCATCAGCGCCTGGAACGACGACGCCGAGCACCTCTTCGCCTACACCGCCGACCAGGTCACCGGCAAACCCCTCGCCGACCTCGCCGCCTGGCCGCACACCCCCGGCACCTCCACCGGCATCGCGGAGGCCCTGCGCCTCTCCCGCTGGGAGGGCTCCTACGGAATAAGGGGCGCCGACGGCCGCGTCATCCCCGTCTACGCCTCCCACCTGCGCGTCCGCGACAACGAGGGCGCGCCCTCGACCGTCTGCCTGCTGGTCCGCGACGAGGAGCGGGCCGTGCTGGCCAGCCCGCAGCGCTCCGCGGGCGCCGACGCCTCGACGGACCGCGGCACCGCCGCCGACCCCTTCGAGGTCTTCATCGGCTCCCCCGCCCCCGACGACCTCGACGGCCTCCTCCAGCGCACCGTCGAACGCGCCCGCGACATGCTCGACGGCGACGCCGCCTACCTCCTCCTCGCCACCGACGACGAGACCGAACTGGAGGTACGGGCCTCCACCGGCCTGCCCTCCGCCCGGCAGCGCTTCGCCCGCGTCCCCGTCGAGGCCGGAACCGGCCGCTACGGTTCCGCCCGGCTGCCCTCCGTCCACGACGACCTCAACGCGGTCCCGGGGGCCGTACCCCTGCTCACCGACACCGGCCTGCGCTCGGTCGTCACCGTCCCGCTCAAGGTCGAGGGCCGGCTGACCGGCTCCCTCGGCGTCGCCGCCGAGGCCCCCCACCGGTACGGGAACGAGGAGGCGCTGCGCCTCCAGTTCGCCGCCGACCGGATCGCCCTCGCCGTCGAGTCCGCCCGTCTCGGCGAGCTGGAGCGGCTGCGCCGCGGCTCGCTGTCCTTCCTCGTCGAGGCGTCCGACCTGCTGGCCGGCACGCTGGACCGGGACCAGACGCTGGCCCTCATGGCCCAGATGACCGTCCCCACCCTCGCCACCTGGTGCGCCGTCTACACCATCGCCGACCAGGCCTCCGAGCCGGAGCTCTCCTACGTCCTGCACGAGGACGAGGACCTGATCGACGGCCTCAAGGCACTGCTGGCCAAGGTCGCCCCGCCGGACCCGGTCCCCACCCCCGGCGCCCGCATCTGGACGGCCCCCGCCCGGGCGGCGCACTCGGAGGCGCTGCGCAGCTCGCTGCGGAGCGTGGGCCTCGCCGACGTCCCGGAGTCCTCACCCGCCCCCGGCGTCTCGCTCACCACGGCGGCGGCGGTCGGCGGCGAGACGGTGGTCCTGCCCCTCGTCGCCCGCAACCGCGTGATCGGCATGCTCACCCTCGGCAAGCCGACCGACGACCACTTCCGCCAGGAGATCGTGGAGCTCGCCGAGGACCTGTCCCGCCGGGCCGCCCTGGCCCTGGACAACGCCCGGCTCTACAGCGAGCGCACCGCGATCAGTCAGAGCCTCCAGCGCAGCCTGCTGCCGCCGGGCCTGCCGGACGTGCCGGGCGTCGAGGTGGACGTCATCTACCGCGCGGCGGGCGAGGGCAACGAGGTCGGCGGCGACTTCTACGACATCTTCCCGATCCGGGACGGCGCGTACGGCTTCGCCATCGGCGACGTCTGCGGCACAGGACCGGAGGCCGCGGCCGTCACCGGCCTGGCCCGGCACGCCCTGCGCCTGCTGGCCCGGGAGGGCTTCGGCGGCCCGGCGGTCCTGGAGCGGCTCAACGCGGCCATCCTGGACGAGGGCGCCCGCAGCCGTTTCCTCACGCTGCTGTACGGCGAGCTGTGGCCGCAGGAGGACGGCAGCGCCCTCCTCAAGGTCGTCTGCGCCGGCCACCCGCTGCCGCTACGGCTGCGCCCGGACGGCACGGTGGAGGCGGCGGCCGACCCGCAGCCGCTGCTGGGCGTCATGGAGGACCTGGAGCTGTACGAGCAGCCGGTCACCCTGGACCCGGGCGACGTCCTGCTGTGCGTCACGGACGGCGTCACCGAGCGCCGCGAGGGCTCCCGCATGCTGGGTGACGACGGCCTCGCGGACGTCCTCGCGACCTGCACGGGCCTCAACGCGGGCGCGGTCTCGGCGCGCATCCTCCGCGCGGTGGAGCGCTTCGCGGCGGAGCCGCCGTCCGACGACATGGCGATCCTGGCCATGCGGATGCCGGAGCGGCCGACGGCCTGATTCCCCCGGGGTACGAGAAAGGCCCCCGCCATTCGGCGGGGGCCTTTCCTTCTGGAGCCCCAAAACGGAATCGAACCGTTGACCTTCTCCTTACCATGGAGACGCTCTGCCGACTGAGCTATTGGGGCCGGCAACGAGATAAAGCATACCGGATGTTCGGACGTGCTTTTGACCAGCGATCCGCCGGCCGCGATCGGCCGTGATTCAGGCGGCGGCGCCGTACGGCAGGAGCCCGCCCAACGCGTTGCAGGCGGCCACCACATGACGCAGTTCACGGCGCGTCATGCCGGCGTCGACGGGCAGGGCGAGGCACTCCTCCGCGGCCCGCTCGGTTTCGGGGAGGTGCAGGTCCCCCACGCCCCGCGCGTAGGCCGGCGTCCGGTGCGCGGGGGTGGTGACGGGTACGGTGCACCGCACGCCGCGCGCCCGCAGGGCCCGCGCGAAGGCGTCCCGGTCCGGGCGCCCGTTGCCGGGGACGCGGACGACGTAGGAGTGGTAGCGGTGTTCGACACCAGGGGCGGTACGGGGCGTCAGGACGCCGGTGAGCCTGCCGTCCAGGTAGGCGGCGTGGGACCGGCGCCGTTGGAGTGCTTCCGCGGAATCGGCGGGCCGCCGGACGACGTGCGGGATGACGGGCAACGGCCGGGCGCCCGCGAGGGCCTGAAGGGCAGTCACGTCGGCGGGGTGGCCGAAGAGGTCCAGGGGGACGATCGCGGCGGTACGCTCCCCGATCGCCTCGGCGACGGAGGCCGGCGCGAGGCAGTAGCTCCAGGCGTCGATGTCCGCGAACACCGGCGTGGCCCCGACGGCCCGTACGGCCTCGACGATGTCGGTGGTGCCGTACGAGGGCACGATCACCTCGTCACCGATACCCACGCCCGCGGCTGCCAGAAGCTCTGCTGTCCTTGTCCCCATACCCCAACAGAATGGTGGCTCGACGTTAACCGCACATGACGCTCCGCACTTCTTTGGGAAAACAAAAAAGCTCTGGTATCTGAACCGAGGTTCAAACACCAGAGCTTTTCTGAAATTTAGTTCGGCGGCGTCC
>NZ_JAIQLH010000036.1 GCF_020037025.1 Streptomyces huiliensis
TACGGGACAGCCTTTAGGGTCAACGCCGTGTTGAAGAAACGTCCCGCCCTCCTCTGGCTCCTAGCCCCCTACGTGCTCTACCTCGCCGCCCTCCCCTTGGTGAACCGAGTCCACCCCACCATCCTCGGCCTCCCCTTCCTCTTCTTCTGGCTGCTCCTCGCGACCCTCCTCACCCCGGCAGGGGTATGGCTCACCTACCGCGCCGACCGCAAGCGAGGCCGAGTGTGAACGCCGCCACCGCCGCTACCGCCGCCAACGTCACCACCGCCGCCAACGCCGGCAACGCCACCACCGCGACGACAATCTTCGGCATCTTCATGGTCCTCACCGTCGCCCTCGGCCTCCTCGCCATCCGCGGCCGCGGCAGAGGCGGCGGCATCACCGAGTGGTCGGTAGGCGGCCGCAGCCTCGGCACAGTGATGATCTGGGTCCTGATGGCCGGCGAGGGATACACAAGCTTCAGCTACCTCGGCGCCGCCGGCTGGGGCTACAACTTCGGCTCACCCGTCCTCTACGTCATCGCCTACCTGTCCTGCGGCTACGCGATCGGCTACACCGTCGGCCCGACCCTCTGGTCGTACGCCCGCCGGCACGGCCTCGTCTCGATCACCGACATGGTGGCCCACCGCTACGACCGCCCCTGGCTGGGCGCCCTGGTCGCCGTCCTCGCGACCGTCTGCCTCCTGCCCTACATCCAGCTCCAGATCACCGGCATGGGCGTGGTCGTCTCGACCATCTCCTACGGCGCCATCAGCCTGAACTGGGCTTACTTCATCGCCTTCGCCGTCACCACCGCCTTCGTCGTGATCAGCGGCCTGCGCGGCAGCGCATGGGTCTCGGTGCTGAAGGACGTCCTGGTCATCGGCACCCTCGCCTTCCTCGCGATCTACGTCCCGCTGCACCACTTCGACGGCTACGGCCCGTTCCTCGACCGCCTGGTGGCGGAGAAGCCGGAGTGGCTCACCCTCAGCGGACACGGCGGCAGCGGACTCGGCACGACCTGGTTCGCGACCACCAGCTTCCTCAACTCCCTCACCGTCGTCATCTTCCCCACCACGGTGGCCGGTTACCTGGGCGCCCGCAGCGCCGACGCCCTGCGGCGCAACGCCGTCCTGCTGCCCTTCTACAACGTGTTGCTCTTCGTCCCCATGCTGCTGGGCATGGCGGCGATCTTCGTCGTGCCCGGCCTCACCGGTTCCGGCTCCAACCTGGCCCTGTTCAAGCTGGTCGTCGACTCGCTGCCGGCCTGGCTGGTCGGGGTGATCGGGGTGGCGGCGGCCCTGTCGTCGATCGTGCCGATGGCGGTGTTCATGCTGGTCATCGGGACGATGTGGGGCCGGAGCGTGCTGGGCGCGGTGCCCGCACTCACCAACCGGCCGCGCCGGCAGCGGTTCGCGGCGCAGACCGTGGTGGTCGTGGCGGGCGCGCTGGCACTGATCCTCACCTACGCCGCGCCCAACACCCTGGTCCGGCTCTCGCTCATCTCCTACGAGGGCATGGCCCAGCTCGTCCCCATGATCCTGCTGGGTCTGGTGTGGCGGAGGATGACGCTGTGGGGCGCGCTGAGCGGGTTGGCCGTGGGCGGCGCCCTGGTCTGCGCGCTCGTCTTCACCGAGCACGACCCGGTGGGCGGGGTGAACGCGGGAGCGCTCGCGCTCGGCGTGAACCTCGTCGTCGCCCTCGCGGTCTCGTGGCTGGGCCCGACGCCGGCCGACGACCGACCGGACGATGAGGTACTGGCCTCGGACCCGGGCCCGGAGGAGACCGCCGGTCCGGGTACCGGCCGGGTGCCCGTGGCGGACGGGCCCTGACCAGGGCGGACGGTCCTGCCGACGGCGTTGTCAGTGGGGGCGTCTACTATCGGAACGACTGAAAGACCGCCAGGTCGTATCAGCGACAGGCCGGAGCCAAGGGGGGAGCACGATGAAACGCGTCATCCGCATACACATCGGCATGTTCCTCGCCCTGTGCGCCGAACTCCTGCTCGCCCAGTGCGGGCTGCTGAGCGTCCTCATGAGCGCGGTCGCCGTCGCCTCCACGACCGCCGTCGCGGCGGCCCTGACGCTGTGCGCCGTCCTCGTGGCGGCCGTCCGCACGGGCCCGCTGACCCCCACCCGAATACGCACCGCGATCCGGGACAGGGAACTGCGCACGGCCTTCCTCGCCCAACGCGACCCCGACGCCCGGGGCCGCCGCCGCCCGAGGGCACCCGGCCGTCTCGTCCTGACGGCCGCGTAACCGCTCCCCGCCACCCCGCCGCGTGCAAGCCCCGCCCACCCGGGGCACGCGACGGGCAGGAGCAGCGCGGCTCGTCACGCCGTACCGAACATCCGGCACGACGAGACCCCGTGGAGGGCTCCACCATGTCCTTTTTCGCACCCCTGGGTGCACTCCTGTCCCACGTCGCCGACGCGCTCGAACCCGCCTTCGGCGCCTCGGCGACGGCCGTCACCGTCATCCTGCTCACCCTGTCCGTCCGGCTCTGCCTGCACCCGCTGTCCCGCTCCGCCGCCCGCGGCGAACGGGCCAAGGCGGCCCTGGCCCCCCGCCTGGCGGAGCTGAAGCGCAAGCACGGCAAGGACCCGGAGCGGCTGCGCCAGGCGACGGCCGAGCTGTACGCGGAGACCGGCGTGTCCCCGCTGGCGGGCTGCCTGCCCATGCTCGTCCAACTGCCCGTCTTCTACGTCATGTACCACCTGTTCTCGACCGGCTCCGGAGGTGACCTCCTCGACCACACCCTGTTCGGCGCCCCGCTCGGCGGCCGGTGGACGGGCGCCCTCGCGGACGGCGGCCCGCTGGGCTCACACGGCCTCGTCTACCTCGCCCTGTTCGCGGTGGTGGCCGCCGTCGCCACCTGGACGTTCCGGCGCGCCCGCCGGACGGCCGCCGAGACGCCCCTCCCCGGCGCCGACGCCTCCGTCCCGGGCGCCGAGGCCGTCGCCCTGGTGGCGCGGATCTCGCCGTTCCTGTCCTTCGCCACCCTGATCACCGTTGCGGTCGTGCCGCTCGCCGCCGCCCTGTACGTGGTGACGACGACGCTGTGGTCGGCGGTGGAACGGGCGTACCTCTACCGGACGGAGACCGGTGCGGAGGCTGGTGCGGAGACCGGCACGAAGGCCGGCGGCAAGGCCGGGGCGAAGACCGCTGCGAAGGCCGACGAAGGTGCACAGGAACCCCGGCGCCCCCGTCCCACGACCGGGTGAACGGCGGGCGGTGACGGCCGTCCGAAGGCCGGTCGTCGCCGTCCGCAGGCCGAAACGCCCCTTGCCGACCGCACCCGGGATCTTGGACGATCGACCGGTCGTGCATCCTGCACCGAGTCAGTCGAAGCACCGAAGGGTCGTACCGATGAAGCTGCTCCGGGTCGGCCCGGCGGGGGCCGAACGCCCCGCGCTGCTGGACGAGGAGGGCACGCTGCGCGACCTCTCCGCGCTCGTCCCGGACGTGGACGGCGGGCTGCTCGGCGACCGGCCCCTGCTCGCTCACATCCGGGCGGCCGTCGGCGCGCGCGTGCTCGCGGCCCTGGACCCGACGGACCTGCGCGTCGGCCCGCCGGTGGCCCGGATCGGCAAGATCGTCTGTGTGGGTCTCAACTACCGCGCCCACGTGGCGGAGATCGGCGCCCGCACCCCCGCCGAGCCCGTCCTCTTCCTCAAGGCCCCGGACACTGTCGTCGGCCCGGACGACCCCGTGCTCGTCCCGCCCGGCAGCCTCAAGACCGACTGGGAGGCCGAGCTCGCCGTCGTCATCGGCCGTACGGCCCGCCGCCTGGCCACGGACGAAGAGGCGCTGGACGCCGTCGCCGGCTACACGATCAGCAACGACCTGTCCGAACGCGCCTACCAGCTCGAACGCGGCGGCCAGTGGGACAAGGGCAAGAACTGCGAGACGTTCAACCCACTCGGCCCCTGGCTCGTCACCGCCGACGACGTCCCCGACCCCCAGAACCTGACGATTCGCGCCTGGGTCAACGGCGCGCTGATGCAAGAGGGGAGCACGGCGGACCAGATCTTCCCCGTCGCTCATCTCGTCCGCTACATCAGCCAGTTCATGACCCTCTACCCTGGAGACGTCATCAACACCGGCACCCCGGCAGGCGTCGCCCTGGGCCGGCCCGAGCCCAAGCCGTACCTCCGCTCCGGAGACGTCGTCGAACTCGCGATCGACGGTCTGGGGCGGCAGCGGCAGCACCTCAAGGACGGGTAGGCGCGGCGGCCGTTCGGACGGGCCGGGCGGGGTGCGTTCGGGGGAACGGGCGCGTGTGCTGCCCGAGGGGGTCGGTCGCGATGTGCTTATTTTCGGATATGCGGCACAGTCTTCGCCGGGCCCGTCATCGGGCTCGCCGTCGGGCCCGTCTCGGGGTCCGTCCCACCGCCCGGGCCGCGGTCGCCGCCATCGCGACGGTCGTGGCGGCGACGATCAGCGGCGCCCTGCTCCTCTACGCCTTCACCGACTCCGGCGCCACCGACCCGGACGCCGCGGCCCGCTGCGCGGCGGGCACCCCGGGCGCCTGCGTCGGCGGCTTCCCCCTCGCGGGCGCCGACCGGCTCGAAACCGAGGCGGGCCCGGGCGACGACGCCCGGGATGCCCCGCCCTGGCCCCTCGGCTCCGCCACCCCCACCTCCCTTCCCACCGACCCCGACCTCCGCGCCCGCCTCCCCATCACCGTCGCCCCCTTGTCCGCCGCCCGTCCCGTCGCCGACGCACAGGAACAGGGCCACCGCGGCCCGCCGATGAGCGGTGACATGGCCCTCGGCGGCTCACTCGTCCTCCTGGGCTCGGGCCTGGCCCTGGCCGTCCTCTACCGCTCACGGGAGGAAGAAGACGTGTGACGCGGGCCACTCGCCGATCCGTCACGCCCCGACCCCGTGCCCCGTCCCAACAGCGACCGGCCCCCTGCCCGGGCCGGCCCGCCCCGGAGAGAGGACGAGACATGGAAACCGTGACGGTACGACGCGTCATCGCGGCCCCGATCACCGACGTCTTCGAGTGGTGCGCCACGACCACCAACTACACCCGCTCCCCGTTCGTCCTCAAGGCGCGCCTGGCCCGCCCGGGCGCCGGCGCGCCGTACGGGGTGGGCGCCGTCCGGCTGCACACCTGGCTGATCGGCTGGTTCCGCGAACGCGTCACGGCCTACAACCCGCCGTACGACTTCTCCTACGACGTCGACCGCAGCTTCCCGCCGGCCCGGCACGAACTCGGCCGCATGACCTTCACCGAGGTCCCGGAGGGCACCCTCGTCACCTGGACGACCACCTTCGGCCTCCCCGTCCCGGGTGGCGCCCGCCTCGCCCGCCACCTCGCCAAGCCGGTCATCACCCGCGTCTTCGCCGACATCCTCTCGGCCGCCGACAGGTCCCTCGCCGCATGCCCGGACCGTCGGTGAGAAGATCCGTTGTCTGCCCGACGGTTCGAGACCGAGATCGTGGAGAGAGACGATGTACGCGATACCCCTGGACGACAACGGCGGCGAGCTGGTCCCTCTGGAACCGTGGCACGCCGAGGAGTTCCTGGCTTCCATCGACCGGGGCCGGGACGTCATCGGACGGTTCATCCCGCTGCCGGGCAAGATCACGGACCTGGAGTCGGCCCGCGCCTACCTCCGCTCGTACATGGACAAGACCGCCACCGACACCGGCCGGCTGTACGGCATCCGCGTGCACGGCAAGCTGGTCGGCTCGGTCATGATCCGGCTCATGGACGTCGAACAGGGCACGGCGGAGATCGGCTGCTGGCTCGAACCGACGGCGACGGGCAGGGGTCTGGTCACCCGGGCCGTGCGGCACGTCATCGACTGGGCCGTCGAGGAGCGGGGCCTTCACCGCGTCGAATGGCGCGCGTCGACCGCCAACGAACCCAGCATCGCCGTGGCCCGGCGCCTCGGCATGACGAAGGAAGGCGTGCTGCGCGAACTCTTCCTCCACGAGGGCGAGCGGCACGACATCGAGGTCTGGTCGGTCCTCGCCCCCGAATGGCGAGCCGCGAAGGCCGCCGCTTCCGCCTGACGGCCGTCAACTCAGCCCGTGCGGCTCCCGGACGGCCCGCACGAACGCCGCCCAGGCGCCCGACGCGAAGGTGCAGGCCCCTCGGGGCCGCGCCTTGCTGTCGCGGACGGCTATTCGGCGGTGGGGGACGGGACGGAACTCGACGCACTGCTCGTCTACGTCGGCGCAGTATGAGGACCTCCGCCAGTGGCTCCGCGAGGGGTGGGGGCGTATCACTATGCGCCCCCTTTGTGTTGTTCGAGCTCAAGCACGATGGACTCCATCAGCTCGGCGGACTGTGCTGTCGACAAGGCGGCCGCCTTCAGGCGGGCGATCGTTCGCCAGGATTTCCTGACCACCTCATCATCCTCCAAGTACAAGCTGCCGCCGAGGTACGGGATGTGTACGACATCCAGATCAAGGGGTTTGGGGTACGAGAACACGGTGAACGACCCTTGGACGGCGGTCCACCCGTATTGGTAGAAGGGGACGACCTGGATCGTCAGCTCGGGTTCCCGGTTCACGGCGAGGAGGTGCCGGAGCTGGTCGGCCAGGACGGTCGGACCGCCGATCTGCTGGCGAATGGCACCTTCCTGGAGCAAGGCCAGGTATTGAGGCGGATTATTCCGCCGGAGGACGTTCTGCCGCGCGAGACGGAGATCGACGAAGAAGTCGACGTCCGCGTCGCTGAGGTGCGAGGACACGTCGCGGATGACCGCCGTGGCGTAATCCCGAGTCTGCAGTAGGCCGGGGACGAGCTGGGACTGGAACGCGGTGATGCGCGCGGCATCCGACTCATGGGTCAGCAATTCCTTGAAGTCCGCGTTGAGTCTGCTGCTGTGCCCCCGCCACCAGGTGCGCTGATTTCCCTCGGCGGCGAGCGCGATCAGCCACTTCCGCATCTTCACGTCGGCGACGTCGTACAGAGCGAAGAGCGTCTCCAGCTCCAGGCGGGTCACGCGATGGCGGCCCGTCTCGATGCGGCTGATCTTCGTGTTGTCGGTGTGGATCGCCTGGGCGGCGTCGGTGGCGGTGACGCCCGCCGCCTCGCGGGCCTCTCTGAGGATGGTGCCGAGCCTGCGGCGGCGGGCTGTTCGGCGGGACGCGTGTGCCATGTGCTGCTTCTCCCCTTAAGCGTTCGGGTCCAGCGTGCTGCGCGGGGCGGGCGCGTCGCCTCAATGTGCGGGTTGATCACTCGGAAGGGTGAATACTCCAATTTGGAAGGCTATTCCTTGTCCGGCTGGCGCAGACTGATGGTGCAAGAGCGCAACGGGCAACCTGCACAGGCGGGTTGTTGCCCGACACCGGGGGAGGCGGGGCTCGTGACGTACAGAACCGGCACCTACGTCGTCGACGTGCGGGAGGACCGGCTGGTCCAAGTGATCGGCGCCGTCGGGGATCGCGTGCAGGTCCGCAGGCCGGGCGGCGGGCTGGAGTGGGAAGTGCCGCCGTCCGTACTGCGGTTGGCGACACGCGAGGAGCGCAATGCGGCGGGGCTGCGGCCGTACCAGACCGGCTGCGGCCGGTGCGCGGAGCTGGAGGCGGCGAGGCGGGTCGCCGTGGCCGGTGGCGACAGGGTGGTGTCGGGGAACGCGAAGGCGGCGGTGCTGACCCACTGGGTGACGGAGCACTGCGGGCGCGAAGGCGAGGAGCGGCGATGAGCAGGGGAACGAGCACGGGAACGGCGAAGACACACACCACCACCGGCCGCCTCATGCGGCACTGCCGGCACGCGGCGGGATGGGAATCGCACGGCGGCGCGGACCGCTGCCGCGCCTGCGGGACATGCCGGTTCACGGAATACGGGGCGGTACGACCACCAGGCCCTCTGCCACCGGGGCCGCTACCTCCAGGAGGTGGGGACTAACGGGCACTCACTACCCAGTACCCATCACCGCCTGCGCTCCAGCGACATGACCGCATGGACGCCGTTGCCCCAGGGGTCGGCCTCGGCGATCGTGCGGTAGCCCCAGGAGTGGTACGCGGCCCGGGCGGGGGTCGCGGCGTGGTGGACGGTGAGGAGGGAGCGGTCCGCGTCCGTGGTGCGGAGCAGGGCGTCGTGGAGTCGGCGGGCGAGGCCGCGGCGGCGGTGGGGGGCGCGGACGGCCAACTCCAGTAGGCAGAAGGTCCGGTGCCGGTCGGCTGGGGCGACGTACGGGTCCCACCAGCCGGACCGCAGGTCGAGGGTCGTGCCCAGTGCCATGCCGGCGGGTTCGCCCGTCGCTGTACGGGCGAGGGCCGCGCGGAACGCGGGATGCGCGGCCTCCGCGCGGAAGCGGTCGAAGGTCAGGGCGACGTCCGCTTCCGTCTCGCCGTACGGGGGTTCGGCGAACGCCTCGGCGTAGACCAGGCGGAAGGCGTCCACGGCCCGGACCGCCGCCGGGCCGTCCAGGGTCTCCACGGCGGGGAGGCCGGCCGCGTCGGGGGAGGCGGGATCCGTCATGGCGTCATTGCAGCATCCAGTCCGGCCGGGAGCCGGAGCGGGGTACGGAAGGGGAATCGACCTGCGAAAACCCGGGCGCGCGCCCGTTCGATCACGACCGGCGGCCCACATCCCACATCCACGTCCCACGCCCCACGTCCCACGGTCAGAGCGTGACCGTGCGGCCCTCCGTCGCCGACGTCCTCGCCGCCTCCAGGACGCGCAGCGTCGCCGCTGCCTCCCCGGCGGTGACCGGTGGGCGGCCGCCGGTGCGGAGGGCCTCGACAACGGCCGCGTAGTAGGCGGGGTAGTCGCCGGGGAGGGTGGGTACGGGCTCGCCGCCGCCGGTCAGCGGGGACTCGCCCTCGCCGAGCCGGCCCCAGAGGGAGCGGGGCTCGACGCCCCAGGGGGTGCCGTCGTCCGGGCGGAGGCCCTCGCGGAGGGCGGCCTCCTGCGGGTCGAGGCCGTACTTGACGTAGCCGCCGTCGCTGCCCAGCACGCGGAAGCGGGGGCCGAGTTGGGCGGTGGTGGCGCTCATCCAGAGGTGGGAGCGGACGCCGTCGGCGTGGCGGAGGGCGATGAAGGTGTCGTCGTCAGCCTCGGCGCCGGGGCGGCGGACGTCCGCTTCCGCGTAGACGGTGACGACAGGTCCGAAGAGGGTCAGCGCCTGGTCGACCAGGTGGCTGCCGAGATCGTAGAGGAGGCCGCCCAGTTCGGCCGGGTCGCCGGACTCGCGCCAGCCGCCCTTGAGGTGCGGGCGCCACCGCTCGAAGCGGGACTCGAAGCGCAGGACGCGGCCGAGGCTGCCGTCGCCGACCAGGGAGCGGACGGTGCGGAAGTCGTTGTCCCAGCGGCGGTTCTGGAAGACGCTGAGCAGCAGTCCGCGCCGCTCGGCCAGTGCGCCCAGCTCCTCCGCCTCGGCGGCGGTGGCGGAGAGGGGCTTGTCGACGACGACCGGCAGTCCGGCCTCCAGGGCGCGGCGGGCCAGCGGTACGTGGGTGCGGTTGGGGGAGGCGACGACGATCAGATCGAGTTCGGCGGCGCGGTCGAAGAGCTCGTCGGGGCCGGCGGCGGTCCGGGTGCCGGGGTGCTCGGTGGCGACCTGCCGCTGCCGCTCCGGGTTGGCGGTGACGACCGTGTCGAGGGCCAGGCCCTCGGTGGCGGCGATCAGCGGGGCGTGGAAGAACGACCCCGCGACGCCGTAGCCGATCAGGCCGACGCGGAGGGGGGTGTCGGTGATGCCGTCCATGCCCGCCACTTTGGCAACACTGTTGCAAAAGCGCAAGCGCCCACGACAATGGTTCCGTGAACAGGACCGATCCCGGAGCCAACCTGGCCGCGCTGCGCGACCACAACACCGCCGTCGTCCTCGGGCTGCTGCGCTGCGCCGGCCCGGCCGGTGCCAGCCGGGCCGAGCTGGCCACCCGCGCGGGGCTGACCCCGCAGGCGGTCAGCAAGATCACGAGCAGGCTGCGGGACACGGGCCTGGCCGCCGAGGCGGGCCGCCGCGCCTCCACCGGGGGCAAGCCGGCGACGGCCCTGCGGCTGGTCCCCGGCGCGGCCCATGCCGTGGGGGTGCACCTCGACCGGGACGCCCTCACCGTCACCCTCGTCGACCTCACCGGCACCGAGACCGCCACCCGTACCGCGCCGCTCGACTTCGGGGCCGGGGCCGAAGCCGTACTGGACGCGGTGGCCGGTGCCGTGACCGCGCTGCTCGCCGACCACGCGACCGGCGACGTGCTCGGCGCTGGCGTCGCCGTCCCCGGGCCCCTCGACCACCGCAGCGGTGTGCTGCACCGGGTCACCGGCTTCCCCCGCTGGGACGGCTTCCCGCTGCGCGACGCGCTGGGCGAACGCCTCGGGCTGCCCGTCGTCGTCGACAAGGACACCAACGCCGCCGCCCTCGGCCTCGCCCTCCGCACCCCCCGCGCCACCGGCTCCTTCGCCTACCTCCACCTGGGCACCGGCCTCGGCGCCGGGCTCGTCCTCGACGGCGGCGTCCACCGCGGGCCGCGCACGGGCGCGGGCGAGTTCGGGCACCAGGTCGTCCAGGTCGACGGCCCCCTCTGCGCCTGCGGGGACCGCGGCTGCCTCGAAGCGCTCTGCCTCGCCGCCGTCACCGCGGGCGACACCGCACGAGCGGCCCGGCTCCTCGGCATCGGCGCGCTCAACCTCGTCCGCCTGCTGGACATCGACAGCGTCCTGCTGGGCGGCGGCGCGGTGCTCGCCCGGCCCACGGCCTACGTGGACGGGGTCCGGGACGTGCTCGGCGGCGCGGTCCCGGTCGACGTCGTCCCCGAGGGGGCGCGGGTGGTCGTCGGAGGCGCGGCCGAGCTGGTCCTCGCGCCCCTCTTCGGGGTGTGAGGGGTGACCGGCGTCGGACGGCCGGAAGTTCCCGGCCGCCCGACGCCGGTCACCCCTCCGGGGGAACGGAATGCACCCTTACCGGCTCATCGCGTTGTTCCTCACGTGATGTCCGCATTCCGTGTCGTCCCCCGGAAGGGAACCCCCATGAGAACCGCCGCCCTCCTCCCCGCCCTCGTCGCCGCCCTGCTGTTCAGCGCCGTCGCTCCCGTCACGGCCGCCCCACACGGGATCAGCCGGACCTACCACGACCCGGCGGGCAAGGCCGCCACCCACACCCTCCTCTGCCCGGGGCGCGAGCACGCGCACAGCGGGGGCGCGCAGGTGCACGACCCGCACAACTTCGTGTCCACCTCTCAGCCGACGGACGACCGCCGCGGCTGGACGATCACCACCGAGCCGATCCCGGGCAACAACCGCGCCCGCAAGGTGACCCTCTACGTCCTCTGCGCCTGACTGACCGAACGGCCCCCGCGCCGCCCCCGCACCCCGTCCGGGTGAGCCGGCCCTCGTCCCAACGGGCGGAAGTACGCCGCCGGCCGGGGGACATGTCCGTCGTGTCCTTCGCCATCCGGCGCGCGGCGGGGATGCTCCCGGCCGACCGGAGTTACCGGCCGGAGTGCCGGAGTCCCCAGCCGTAAAGGTTCCCCGATGCCGTTGTCCCGCGCGCTGCCGATCACCGTGACCGCCGCGCTCGTCCTGCCGGCGCTCGCCCTCGGCCCCGCCGGGCCCGCGGCGGCCGGCACCCCGTCCCTCGCGACTGTCGCTCACCGTGCCCACCGCGGCGACCGGCCGGGGTGCGGAGAGGCGGGCCGCACCGAGTTCCCGATCGTCTCCCGGCTCGCCGGCGGCCCGGACGTCTACGAGCGCGGCGCCACCGCGCCCGCCTGGGAGCTGGAGCTCCGCAACGTCACGGGCGAGGACTGCCGGGACGTGCACCCCGTCGCCGTCCTGGCCGACGCCAAGCGGGCGCTCCGGCCCGACCACATCCACCTGGAGTTCTACGACAAGGACGGGGCCCGCTGGCGGCCGGTGCGGTTCGAACGGACCGAGGAGGCCGAGAACGTCGGCGTCTTCGACGGCGGCCCGTCCGGTTTCCGGGGCTTCACCGTCCCGGCCCGCCGGGCGGTCGTCGTCCCGCTGCGGCTCGGTTTCACCGACGCGGCCCCGGACGGGCCGGTCACCGCGAACGTCACCGCGGTCCAGCGGCGCGGCGCGGACGGCGCCTGGGTGGGGGAGTCCGGCGACTACACCTTCACCGTCGCCTCCGCCGCGGCCCCCGCCCCCGTACCCGTCAGGCCGGGCCCCACGCCGCACGCCGTCCCGGTGCCGGGACGCGACCCCGCCCCGCCGGTCCTCGCCGCCACCGGCGGCTCGCACGCCGTCCCCGTGCTCGGCACCGCCGCCGGGGTCTGCCTCGCCGGCGGCGCGGGGCTGCTGGTGTGGGCCCGCCGGATGCGGCGCCGGGGCGAGCCCCCGGCGGCCCGAGGGCCGTCACCGCGGGCTGACTAGGCTGGGAGGTGCCGGCCGGCGGGCGAGCCCCGCCGGTCCGGTTCGTCCCCGATCCGGCGAGGGGCCCGCGGGCCCGGCGACGGGCCGCCCAGCATGGCAGGAGTTCCGCAGTGGCAGAGCGCAAGCCCATCGAGTCCTGGCTCACCGACATGGACGGTGTGCTGATGCACGAAGGCGTCCCGGTCCCGGGGGCGGACACCTTCATCTCCCGGCTCCGGGACTCCGGGAAGCCCTTCCTGGTGCTCACCAACAACTCCATCTACACCCCGCGCGACCTGCACGCCCGCCTCCAGCGCATCGGCCTCGACGTGCCCGTCGGCAACATCTGGACCTCCGCCCTGGCCACCGCCCAGTTCCTGGACGACCAGCGGCCGGGCGGCACCGCGTACGTCATCGGCGAGGCCGGGCTGACCACCGCGCTGCACGACATCGGCTACGTCCTCACCGACGCGGATCCCGACTACGTCGTGCTGGGCGAGACGCGGACGTACTCCTTCGAGGCGCTGACGAAGGCGATCCGGCTGATCAACGCCGGTGCCCGGTTCATCGCCACCAACCCCGACGAGACGGGTCCGTCCGCCGAGGGCGCCCTGCCCGCCACCGGCTCCGTCGCCGCGCTGATCACCAAGGCGACCGGCCGCGAGCCCTACTTCGTCGGCAAGCCCAACCCGCTGATGATGCGAGCCGGCCTCAACGTCATCGGCGCCCACTCCGAGACCAGCGCGATGATCGGCGACCGGATGGACACCGACGTCCTCGCCGGGCTGGAGGCGGGCATGGAGACGTTCCTGGTGCTCACCGGGCTGACCAGGCCCGACGAGATCGACCGCTACCCCTTCCGGCCGTCCCGCGTCGTCGACTCGATCGCGGATCTCACCGAACTGATCTGAAACGGGCACCCGCGGGCACCCGCGGACGTCCGGAGGCTCCCGGACGGCGGACAGCCGCTGCCCGCCGTCCGGGCGGTACGGACATCCGGATCGTCACCGGTTGGAGTAACGGGAGCACGGAGCGGATGCGCGGCCCGTCCCGGGCAGGTGAACTTCTGAGGTATCAGGAGGTTCATCATGGTTTCAGTCCGCTCCGCACTCTGTGGTGCGCTGGCGGCGGTCGCCGTCGGTGCCGCTCCCGCCCATGCCCTAGATGATCCCGTGACCACCCGGACCACGACGGTCGACATCGTCCCTCTCACCGCGAAGCCCGGCGCCGACGTCCGGGTCCGCGTCTCCGGGTGCACCGGCGAACGCGCCACGGCCGTCTCGGAGGCGTTCGTGACCGACGCCAAGCTCACCCGCGACACCACCGGACACCTCGCCGACGCCACCGTCCGCTCCACCACCACCGCCGGCACCTACCCCGTACGGATCAGCTGCGACGGGCGGGACGGCTTCGCCGAAGGCCAGCTGACCGTCATCCAGGACACCGGCGCGGCCTCCCTCACCGAGGGCCACGACGGCCGGGGCCCCGCCGCCCCCGGGCATGACGGACACGACGGCTTCGTCGCCCAAGAACACGCCCAAGAACACGCGCAAGAGCACGCCCAGGAACACGACCACGACCACGGCGTCCCCGTCGCGCCCGTCCCGGCCGGCGGCGGCGGTACCGCCCCCGTCGCCGCCTCGGGCACCCCCGGCACCCCCGGCCTGGTCGTCGGCGGCGTCGGCGTTCTGATCGCGGGCGGTCTGATCTGGTACCGCCGGCGTACCGAGGCAGGCAGAAGGTGAACGGAAGCGACCGGGTGCCATGTCGGAACCACGCGCCAGCGGCTCCGGCCGCCTGCTGACGGGCCTGGCCTGGGCCGCCCTGCTGGTCGCCCTGTGGCTGTGGGGGCGTGAGGTCACCGAGGTGCCCATGAGCTCCTGGCCCGCCACCGGCGACGTGGCCGCCGCGGGCCGGCCGCCCGCCCGGGAGCTGCCGCCGCCGCTCGCCCCGCTGCCCGGAGCCCAGCCCGAGCGGCTGGCCATCCGGGCCATGGGGCTGCGCGCCCCCATCGAGGGCCACGGCCTCACGCCCCAGGGAGCGGTGGAGCCGCCGCCGTACGAGAGGCCGGACGCCGTCGCCTGGTACCGCGGCGGCCCGCAGCCCGGCAGCCTCGGCGCGGCCGTGCTCGTCGGACACGTGGACACCGAACGGGCGCCCGCCGTCTTCTCCGACCTGGGCAAGCTCAAGCGCGGCGAGACCGTGACCGTCAGCCGGGTCGACGGCTCCACCGCCGACTTCACCGTCGAGGACGTCACCGTCGTCGGCAAGGACCGGTTCGACGCCGCCAGGGTCTACGGCCCCCGTGACCCCGGCCGGGCCGAACTCCGGCTGATCACCTGCGGCGGCGACTACGACCGCGCCCGCCGCGAATACAGCGCCAATGTGGTCGTCTCTGCATACCTGACCGGAAGCGGACGAGCCTGAACCGTGCGGGAACAGGCAATTGTGCTCCGAGAGAGCGATCTGCCGTCATGTCATGAGATGACTGCCCACGATCGTGGACACGCTGTGCCAGCATGGGGACGACCGGTTCATTGTCCCGAGGGACCCGAGGCGTCTCCCGGAAGTACACCCAAGGGGGAGTGGATGTACGGCAGTCACACCGGCCACACCCGATCAGCCCGTCCGGCCCTGGCCCGCGGCGGCACCGCGACGGCCGCCCTGGCCGCCGCGCTGGTCGGACTCGCCGGACTCACCGGCTGCTCCTCCTCCGACGACGAGGCCGCGTCCCGTCCGCAGCCGTCCGCCGCCTCCCCCTCCCAACTGCCCCGGGACCACTCCCCGTTCTGGGTGAACCCCAACGGCAACGCCGCCCGGCAGGCGGCCCGGCTCCGCGGCTCCGGCAAGGAGCGGGAGGCCCAGCTGATCGCGAAGATCGCCCAGCAGCCGGTCGCCGAGTGGATCGGCGTCGACGACCCCGAGAGTCAGACCCGCGGCTTCACCGAGGCGGCGGCCAGGGCCGACCGCGACGCCCTCCTCGTCCTCTACAACATCCCGCACCGCGACTGCGGCCAGTACTCCCAGGGCGGCGCCGCCGACGGCGACTCCTACCGCGCCTGGCTGGACCGGGCCGCGAGCGGCATCGGCGACCGCCGCGCCACCGTGATCCTGGAACCCGACGCGCTGCCGCACATGGAGGACGGCTGCACGCCCCAGCAGTTCCACGAGGAGCGGTACGCGCTGCTCAAGGATGCCGTCCGCAGGCTGAAGGCGCTGCCGCGCACCAAGGTCTACCTGGACGCCGGCAACCCCAGCTGGGTCACCCCGGCCGACCGGATGGCCGAGCCCCTGCGCCGCGCCGGCATCGACCGGGCGGACGGCTTCGCGCTCAACGTCTCCAACTTCCAGACCACCCAGGCCAGCAAGGAGTACGGGCGCACCCTCTCGGCGCTGGTGGGCTACAAGCACTTCGTCATCGACACCAGCCGCAACGGGAACGGGCCGCTCTCCGACGGCGACCACGAGAAGGCCTGGTGCAACCCGTCCGGCCGGGCGCTCGGCGAACCGCCGACCACCCGCACCGGCGACCGGCTGGTCGACGCCTACCTGTGGGTCAAGCGGCCCGGCGAGTCGGACGGGGCCTGCAAGGGCGGCCCCGACGCGGGCGAGTGGTGGGAGACGTACGCCCTGGAGCTGGCGCGGAACGCGCGCTCCTGAACCGGGCGCGGCCCTTCGGCGGACTCAGTCCTTCTTCTCGTCCTTCTCCTTCTCCTTCTTCTCGTTGTCCTTCGTCTCCGCCGCCGGCACCTTCACCCACACCGCCTTCGACGGGATGCCCCGCTCGTCCACCACCATGACCATGTACCACCCGGGCGGCACCAGGGACGGGTCCTTCGGCAGGGTCACGGTGAAGCGGTCGGTTCCCTCCTTCTTGAGGTCCAGCGCGATCGACCGCTGCTCGATGTTGGTCACATGGGTGAACGAACCCGGCCGGAGCAGCCGGGCTTTGGCGACTCCGTGCGCGGAGGCGACCCGGTAGGTGGTCTTGTCGCCGAGCTTCACGATCCGCCGGTCGGTGTCCCTGATCTCCGGCCGGTCGCCCTTCCGGAAGAGGTACGGCGGGGTGTACAGGTCGATCTGCTGCTGGAAGACGCCGGGCTGGGTGTTGTCCTTGTCCCGGAAGAGGGAGTCGGAGCCGAACGTCATCACCCGGCCGTCGGGCAGCAGCAGCGCGCCGGAGTGGTAGTTGCGGCCCACCAGCGGATCGGCCACCCGGTGCGAGGCGTTGGCCTTGGGGTCGTAGATCTCGGCCTTGAGGACGTTGGACGCGCTGCGGCCCCGGTAGTCGCCCGAGCCGTTGGTGGTGAGGACCGTGTCGTCCGGCAGGATGACGCTGCTGGGGTAGCGGGCCTTGGCGTACAGCTCCGGGCCGTCGTGGAAGCGGGGGCGCGGGGTGTGCAGGTCGACGATGCGCGTCTTGGCCGTGGACTTCTTGTCCTCGCCGACCCCGCCGCCGCCGAGCACCATGTACCGCTGGTCCTGGGCGGGCGGCAGCAGGACGGACATCGAGGTCTCCAGGGCGTCCGGGTCGCTGATGCCGGGGACGGGGATGAACGAGTTGTTCCCCAGGTCCCACACGCCGGGGTCGCGGCCCTTGTCGGCCGGTCCGTAGCCCGCGTTGGAGCCGGTGTAGAAGATCTTCCCCTTGTCGGTGAGGAAGAGGGCCGGGTAGGTGGGGAAGAACCGCTCCTGCGGGAGGTAGGTCCACTTCTTGGTCTTGGGGTCGTAGACCTCGTTCTTGCCCGGCACCACCTGGCCGATCTCGTCCAGGCCGGAGACGGAGAGGACCTTGCCGTCCTGGAGGGTGGTCAGCGTGGGGTACCAGCGGGCCTCGTTCATCGGGTCGACGGTGACGTAGCGCTCCGCGACCGGGTCGAACTCGAAGGCGTCCTTGATGCCCTGGAAGTCCTTCTTGTCGAAAGACAGCTTGTTGGCGATGCCGTAGAAGTTGCGGCCGTCGTCGCCCTTGAGACCTTCGATGCGGTAGTTGTCGGTGAGGCCGGTGGCGTGCTCCTGGCCCTGCTCCAGCGCCTCCACATAGACCCGGGCGGTGCTGACGGTGACCTTGACCTTGCCGTCCTTGCCCTGGTCCTTCTTGGCGCGCGGCACCAGTACGGCGTCCTTCGACTCGAAGGTCTTGCCGGACTGCTTGCCGGTGAACCGGGTGCCGGCCGGGAAGGTCATCGGCTTGTCCGGGTTCTCGTTGTGGACGATCATCAGCCCGCCCGCCCGGGTGACGTCGCCCTCCAGCTTCTCGTAGCGCTGGGTACCGCCCGCGACCAGCAGCTTCCCGTCCGGCAGCTGGGTGTGGCCGGCGCAGAAGAGGTCCTTGGGGGTGGGGATGTCCTTGAAGGTGTTCTTCTCGGGGTCCCACAGGACCGTCCGGAAGGTCTTCGCCGCGAAGTTGGCGGCGTTGTTGCCCGAGCCGGCGACCAGCAGCACCTTGCCGGTTTGGAGCAGCGCCGCGTGGATCGTGTTGATCCGGTACTCGTCGGGGACGTCCACCACGTCCCAGTGGCCGTTCTCCGCCTTGTACTCCGGCTTGTTGATCTTGTAGTCATGGTACTGGTCGGAGGCGTAGCCCCAGATCGCCGGCCCGTTCATGCCCGCCAGGACGAGGGCCACCGCCGCGCCCACCGCCGTCCGGCGGGTGCGGCGGCCGATGACGGGCCCGGAGCGGCGGTCGGACAGGTGCCGGAGTCTCATGGCTGGGCTCCCTCGGGCTGCTTGCCGTGGCGCGCGGTCCACCACCAGGCGACGACCGGCGCGACCGTGATGACGACGGCCAGGGCCGCCCAGGTGCGCATCGCCGCGTGGCTGTGACCGAGGAAGAACGAGGCCAGCAGCGAACCGCCGAAGATCAGTAGGAAGAAGAGATGGATGCGGAAGGTGCCGAAGAGGGTGTCCGGGCTGGCGGAGTCGCCCTTCGGGGTGACCACGAAGCGGCTCTTGCGGCGCAGGACCGCGTCGAGGAGCGAGCGGGCGTAGATCGGCGCGGAGAGCGCGGACATCACCATGCCGGCGACCCCGCCGGAGCCCTCCGGCTCGTGGGGCGAGACGTTGTGCCGGCGGTTCCAGATGTAGAGGCCGATCTGGAGGGCGGCGGCGTCGCTGTAGAGCATCATCCAGATCTGTGAGTCGATCTGGATGCCGGCCGCGCCCAGGCCCAGGAAGAGGGTGCAACTGAGGGCGCCGAGCATCCAGTTGACCGCGGTCATCGGGTAGTAGATGACCATCAGCGTGTAGTTGAGGAAGGGGCCGGGCGACAGGGTGAAGGGACCCTTCCAGTACTGCTTGATGATCGTCTCGTAGGTGCCCCGGGACCAGCGCAGCTGCTGGGTGAAGAAGTCCGTCCAGGCGTTGGGGCCCTCGCCGACGGCCAGCACGTCGGGCGTGTAGACGGATCGCCAGCGGCGGCCGGTGGCCGGGTTGCGGTGGCGGTGGAGCTCGAAGCCGGTGGCCATGTCCTCGGTGATCGAGTCGTAGAGGCCGCCGACGCTCTTGAGGGCGCTGATCCGCACCGCGTTGTTGGTGCCGACGAACATGGGGGTGCCGTACCGGTTGCCCGCGCGCTGGATGAGGGCATGGAAGAGGAACTGCTGGCTCTCGGCGGCCTTGGTGACCGTCGCGTCGTAGTTCCCGTACACCTGAGGTCCAACGACAAAGGCGACATTGGGGTCACGGAAGTAACCGAGCATGCGCTCCAGGAAGTTGGGCAGCGGCACGTGGTCGGTGTCGACGGAGGCGAAGAAGTCGTAGTCGTCCCCGTGCGCGTCCAGCCAGGCGTTGTAGTTGCCGTGCTTCGTCTTCGCCCGGTGCGGGCCCTTGGGGCGGTTCCACTTCTCGACCCCCTTGCGGGTGAAGTGGCGCACCCCCAGCCGGGCGCACACCGCCTTGACCTCGGGATCGTCGCCCTCGTCGAGGAGCCAGACGTCCACGGGGCCGCGGTGGCGGACCCGTACGGCCGCCTTCAGGGTCCGGGTGACCATCTCGATCGGCTCCTTGCCGGGCACGAACGAGGTGAGGAACGCGACCCGGGTGCCGGTCTCGGGGACGACGGGTATGGGGTCGCGGGCGACCAGCGTGGCGTGGGCGTTGGAGACGACGTTCAGCGTGCGGAAGAGCTCGATCAGCCCGATGGAGACCAGCATGACCAGGTCGAGGACGCGCATCAGCGGGCCGGCGTGGTCGCGCTGCACCCAGTGGGCGGGCTGGAGCAGCCAGAGGAGGAGGACGACGGAGACGACGGGGGCCGCGCCCAGCAGGAGCGCGGCCCGGATCCGGTGCGGCTCGTCGGCCAGCAGGCTGCGGTAGCGCACGGTGTACGGGCCGTCCCCCGGACGGGTGAGCGGGCCGGCGAGCCGGCTGTAGTGCTCGTAGTCGTACCGGGGGTGTAACGGCCGGTGCGTGCGGGGCGGGCGGGACGGGCCGGGCAGGGCTCTGCGCCGTCCGTCGTCCGGCCGCGGGGGCGCGGGGATGCGCAGCCGGATGGTGGTCGACGGGTCGCGGGGCGGATCGTACGGGATCTGCCGCCGCGCGTCGGCAGGCGTGGACGTCATGAGTCATTCCCCCCACACGCAGGAACGCTGCGTGGTACGCCGGTACATGAACCCCGGCCGGCTCCCCCCGGCCGGCGCGGGCGCCTGGACACCGGCTCCCTCCGGTGTCTCCCGACTCACTGTGTGCATGGTGAGACGGGGATCACAGCTGCCGATCAGGATCTCCGACGCCACTTCATGATCGCAAGGGCGAAACGAGCGGTTTACCGGGCAAAGCGGTATGTCAGTCGGAGACGTGTACGAACGTCGCAGAAATGGTCACGGATGGCCTCTTCCGTTCGTTCCGCGTCACCCGCCCGGACCGCCGCGACGATGGCCCGGTGCCGGGCGCAGACCGTCCTCGGGTCGTCGGCCGCGGGGGCCAGCCCGGACCGCACCCGATGGAAGGCCGCCCAGTAGGCCTCCGGGACCGTGTCGAGCAACGGGTTGTCCAGCCCCCGGCGGAGGGCGGCGTGGAAGGCCCGATCGGTCTCCGTGCGGACCGGCCCCGCCACGGTCTCGTCCTCCATCCGGGCCACGATCGCGTCGAGCTCGGCCAGGTCGGCCGCGGGCACCCGCCCGGCGAGCCGTCGGGCCAGCCCCGCCTCCACCGCCTCCCGCAGCTCCAGCAGCTGGAGCAGGCTGTCCTCGCCGCGCCGGTGGCCCGCGACGGTGCGGAACGCGAGCCCCTCGACGACGGGCTCCATGGTCATCGGGCCCACATAGGTGCCGAAGCCGTGCCGGATCTCCACGATGCCCATCGCCTGGAGCGCCTTCAGCGCCTCGCGCACCCCCGTGCGGCCCGTCCCCAGCAGCTCCGTCAGCTCGCGCTCGCTGGGCAGCGGGGCCCCCGGCGGCAGCCGGCCGTCGACGATGAACCTCTTGATCCGCTCCAGGTGGTCACTGGCCATTGGGAGACTGTGCCCGGCCGCCATGCGCTTGGCCAGCACACGGAAGCCTGGGGGAGAGCTGTGCGGGCGGCAGTGAAAACGCCGAGAGGCCCCTCACGGTGAGTGAGGGGCCTCTCGGCTGTCTGTGCGCCGCCAGGGACTCGAACCCCGGACCCGCTGATTAAGAGTCAGCTGCTCTAACCAACTGAGCTAGCGGCGCCTGCTGACAGAGAAAACTCTACCTCACTCCTGAGGGTGCCGATGACCACCCTGGCGGAGTAGGGGCCCGCGCTGGGTGGACCGCCGCCCGGGTCCGCGCTGGTGGGGGCCCCGGGGACCGCCGTGAGGTGCGGGGCGCGCGGACCGTTGAGAAGCTGGCGGAGCGGTGCCCGGGGCGATCGATCGCACGCCCGCGGAGACCGTGGGCCGAGGGCGGAAGGCGGTGGAACGGTGCGGACGACAGCCGGTGGACCGATACCGGACGGCCGTGTGCGCCCCGCGCGCGACACGACGGCCGCCCCGCCCCACGCGGCCGGTGGTGCTGCGGAGAGTGACGAGGACGCCGGGCACCGGCGGTGCGCCGTCCGGGGCGCCATCGTGGCGGCCGTGGGCGCGGCCGTCATAGCCGGCTCCGGGACGGCGGCCGCCGCGACGGGCGACCCGCCGGACCCGGTCGCGGCGCCCGCCGCCGCTCCCGCCGCGCCGGAGAGCGTCCCCGGAACGGACGAACCGGCGGACGCCGGCACGGACGAGGACGGGGTGAGGGAGGGGGCACCCAGGGGCGAGGATGAGGAGGAGGCCAGTGCGCTGCCCGAGGGGCCTGAGGCGCCCGGGACGCCGGAGGAGACGGTGGACGACGTGGGGGGCGACGCGGGGGACGCCCGGGACGCCAGGGATGCCGAGCACGCCGAGAACGCCGCCGTACCCGGCGGACCGGCCGCCCGGCCCGGGGAGGGGACCGTCACGGCCGTCCTCCCCACGCCCGAGGCCGGAGCGTCACCCGCCGCCGTGGACGCCGCGGCCGCGGTCAAGGGGCTGGAGGCGGCCGTCGCGTACGCGCTGGCGCACGTCGGCGACGTGTACGCGCTGGGGGGCACCGGGCCGCACCGCTGGGACTGCTCCGGTCTCGTACAGGTGGCGTACCGCAAGGCGGGCGCCCGGCTGCCGCGGATCGCCGCGGATCAGTACCGGGCCACCACACGGATTCCGCGCGGCGCCCTGCGCCGCGGCGACCTGGTGTTCTGGTCGCGCAATGGGAAGGCGTCCGGGGTGCACCACGTGGCGATCTACCTCGGTTCCGACCGGTACCTGGAGGCGGCCCGGCCGGGTACCAAGGTGCGGATCTCGACGTTCGCCCGGTACAAGCCGAACCTGTACGGGCGGGTGCGGCTGCCGGCGAAGGCGGGGTGACCCCGGAGGCGCTGTCACCTCTTCCGGAACGCGATCCTCGCCAGCACCCCCGCCACCACCAGCGCCACGACCGCCAGCACCACGAGGTCCGGCACGGCGTTGCCGAGGCGGGAGGCGGTCTCCTCCAGGCTCGCCTCCTGGTCGGCGTCGAGGAGGCCGGGGAGCCCGGTCGTGCCGTCGTAGCGGAGGAAGAGGACGCCGATGGCGATGAAGAAGAGGCCGGAGAGGAGCGAGGTGGTGTGGAGGCGGAGGCGGCCCAGCGTGATCTCGCGTCCGCGCAGCCAGCCGCGGCTGCCCAGCCGGAACCGGTCCCAGAACAGGGCCAGCACGAACAGCGGCAGCGCCATGCCCAGGGCGTAGACGGCGAGCATGGCGGCCCCCTGGACCGCCTCGCCGCGCATGGCCGTCATGGCCAGGACCGAGCCGAGGATCGGCCCCGCGCAGAAGCCCGCCAGCCCGTACACACAGCCCAGCAGGTAGGTGGAGGCCGCCGTGCGCGGGGTGATCCGGCCGGCCGCGGCCTGGGCCCTGCGCGAGGCGAAGCCGAGGCCGAGGATCTGGGCGGCGCCCAGGGCGATGACGATCCAGCCGCCGGCCGTCACGAGCGCTTCCCGGTGGCCGTTGAACAGCCGGCTCGCGGCGCTGGAGGCCGCGCCCAGTGGGACCAGCGTGGTGGCGAGGCCGAGGTAGAAGACGCCGGTCCGGGCCAGCAGCCGGCCCGGGCTCGCGAGCGAGTAGGCGAAGAACGCGGGCAGCAGCAGCGCGCTGCACGGGCTGACCAGGGCGAGGACGCCGCCGAGGAACGCGGCGAGGTAGCCGATGTCGCTCATGCGCCCGGCCGGCCCTTCGGCTTCCCGGAGTCCTTGGCGGCCTTGGTCAGCCTGGCCTGCTCGATGGCCGCCTCGAACTCCTTCATCGGCTGGGCGCCGGCGAGGGGCCGGCCGCCGACGAGGAAGGACGGGGTGCTGCTGACGCCGAGGCGGTAGCCCTCCTGCTGGTCCTTCTTGACGGCCTCCTCGGAGGCGTCGCTCTTCAGGTCGGCGCGGAAGCGGTCGAGGTCGCCGACCCCGGCGGTCCTGGCCATGTCGACGAGCTTGTCCTCGGCCAGGGCGTCGCCCTTGCGGGTCTTGGCGTAGAGCTCGTCGTGGAACTGCCAGAAGCGGCCCTGCCGCCCCGCGGCCCAGGAGGCGCGGGCGGCGCGCTGCGAGGGATCGCCGAAGATCGGGAAGTTGCGGAACTCGATCCGCAGGACGCCCTCGTCCACATACTTTCTGATCAGTTCCGGCTGGCTTTCCCGGGTGAAGCGGCCGCAGAACGAACACTGGTAGTCGGCGTACTCGACCAGCACCACGGGTGCGTCGGGCTTGCCGAGGGCGAGCGGGTCGTTCTTCTCGCGGTGGCTGGTCATCCGCTCGGCCTCGTCGAAGAGGGCTTGCTGGGGGTCGGCGGACGCGGTGGCGGCGGTCTTGGCGCGGCCGTCCCGGTCGTCGGAGCCGCCGGATCCCCCGGAGCTCTTGGCGATGGCCAGGCCCGCGGCGACGACGGCCACGACCAGGGCCACGCCCGCGCCGGCGGCGGCGATCCGGCGGCCGGTGGCGGAGGGGGCGTTCGGGGTCTTCCGGTCCTTCTTTTTCTTGCCGGGGTGCGGTTTCTGCGCGTTCGGTTTCTGGGCGTTCGGCTTCTGGGCGTTCTTCGGGCTCTTCTTGGCGGAAGAGGACATGACGGAGGGAGCTCCAGGGTCTCGGCGGAATCCAGGCATGCCGGAGTACGGCCCGGCGCGGGCCGTACGGGCGGGTCTAGATCCGCAGGACGGGGAGGAGCTCGGCGCTGCCGACGAGGGTCGCGGGCGGCGCCCGGGGCGCGCGGGCCCGGGGCGCCGGGGCCGGGGGAAGTGGCGTGCGCGCGGTGGCGGACGCGGTCAGCGGGTCGGTGGGGGCGTGCGGGACGACGGCCTCCGTGCCCTTCAGCGGAGCGTCGTGCGGCCGGCAGCTCCCGCCGTCACCGTCGTGATCACCGTGGGCGGTGACGACCACCGCGTCCGGCCGCGGGGTGACGGGCGAAGACGCAGCGCCGGGCGCCACCGCGGTCCGCGCCCCGGTGAGGGCAGCGGCGGCGGCCGGCGCCGGGCCGGAGAGGGCCGGGCCGAGGACGGCCAGCAGGAGCAGCAGCATCAGGCCGGCTGCCGAGGGGCGGCGCCGCTGGGGCACGTGGCTGCTCCTTTCCCGCCGTTTCCGCTGGTGGTCTCCGCTACGCAGAAGGCCCCTCACCGGAGTGAGGGGCCTTCTGCTGTCTGTGCGCCGCCAGGGACTCGAACCCCGGACCCGCTGATTAAGAGTCAGCTGCTCTAACCAACTGAGCTAGCGGCGCCTGCTGACGAGATAAATACTACCTGGTCCCGAGGGGTGCTTCGCACCACCCGCCCCTCACGGGCCACTCGGGCCCCCATGGGCCGGTCAGTGGAGCGCCAGCGAGAGCAGCATCGGGGCGGCGTGCCGGTTGAGCGCGTCGGCCGCCTGCCGGAGCCGGTGGGCGTCGGAGAGCGGGAGGGAGAGGGCGAGGCAGCCGACCCGCTTGCCCGCCGTGACCGGGACGGCGGCGCAGACCGTGCCCACCGCGTACTCCTGGAGGTCGAGGACGGGAACGCTGGCGGGCTGCGCGGCGAGCCGGGTGAGCAGCGTCTTCTCGTCGGTGATCGTCCGCGAGGTGAGCCGGGCGGTCCGGTGCCGGGAGAAGTGGTCGCGCCGGTCGTCGTGGTCGAGCTGGGTGAGCAGGCACTTGCCCAGTGCGCTCGCGTGGGCGGCGGTGCGGAAGTCCACCCATTCGTGCACGCGCGGCGTTCCCGGCCCGTCCGCGTACTGGGTGATCCGGACCTCCCCGTCGACGTACCCGCTGAGGTAGACGGCCGCGCCGATGGTGTCGCGCAGCCGGACGAGCGCCCGCTGGAGGCGGTCGGCGAGGGCGGCGTCCCGGTCGCCGCCCGCGGTGAGCAGGGCGAGTGCGGGGCCGGCGGCATAGGCGTCCTCACCGGCCCGCCGCACGTAGCGCTCGCGGCGGAGCATGGCCAGCAGGTGGGCGAGGCGCCCGGCGGGCAGGCCGGACTCCCGGGCGAGCTGGGCCTCGCTGACGCCGCCGGAGTATTTGGTGACCGTCTCCAGGACGCGCAGGGCGTGCTGCACCGAGTGGAACGGTGTGATCGGCTCGGGCTTGAGCGCCACGGTCTCCCCTTGGCTGGTCGCGCGGGTGTTCCGCTTCTCACGATAGGGCGAAGCGGGCCGTACGGAGAGGGTGTTGCGGGAGAAGGGACGACTCCGGAACGCCCCGGACTGCGGCCCTGGTCGGCGGCATATGCCGGAGGTATGTCAGTAGAGGCGTGAGGGGGTGGGGAATAAAGCGGAGTGTGTCTCCGGTTGTTTTCCGGCGGACAGCGAGCCGGCGCGCACCGCGCGCCAGGAGCAGGAAGGCGGGCCACCGTGGCCGACGAGCACGACGAGATCATCCGGGCGACCCCTCACGGACGCGCCCCCGTTCCGCTGTCCGTGCTGGACCTGGCCACCGTGGGCGCCGGCCGCACGGCGCGGCAGGCACTGGAGACCACGGTCGAGCTGGCCCGGCTGACCGAGCGGCGCGGCTACCACCGCTACTGGGTCGCCGAGCACCACTCGATGCCCGGCGTCGCCAGCTCCTCGCCCGCCGTGATCCTGGCCCACCTCGCGGCCCGGACGGACCGGATCCGGCTCGGCTCCGGCGGGGTGATGCTGCCCAACCACGCGCCACTGGTGATCGCCGAGCAGTTCGGCACCCTGGAGGCGTTCGCCCCGGGGCGCATCGATCTGGGCCTCGGGCGCGCACCCGGCACGGACGGCGCCACCGCCGCCGCACTGCGCCGGGCGGACCGGCTCGCGGAGGGGGCGGACGAGTTCCCGCAGCAGCTCTCCGAACTGATCCGCTTCCTCGACGACGACTTCCCGGACGGGCACCCCTACGCCCGGATCCACGCCGTACCCGGGCCCGTCCAGGGCCGGGTGCCCGGCGGGGTGCAGCGGGCCGACCGGCCGTCCGTCTGGCTGCTCGGCTCCTCCGGGTTCAGCGCCCGGCTGGCCGGCGCGCTGGGGCTGCCCTTCTCCTTCGCCCACCACTTCTCGGCCGCCAACACCGTCCCGGCCCTCGACCTCTACCGCTCCTCCTTCCGCCCGTCGGCCGTCCTCGACCGCCCGTACGCCAAGATCGGCGTGCAGGCGCTGGCGGCGGACGATCCGGCGGAGGCGCGCCGGCAGGTCCTCACCGGGGCGCTGTCCATGCTGCGGCTGCGCCGGGGGCGGCCGGGTCTGGTGCCGACGCCCGAGGAGGCCGAGGCGTACGAGTTCGGTGAGATGGAGCGGGACTTCGTCGACGACTGGCTGCGGAACGTGGTCTACGGCACCCCGGACCAGGTCCGGGAGGGGCTGGACGCGCTGGTGCGGCGGACGGGCGCCGACGAGCTGATGATCACGTCCAACGTGCACGGCGCCGACGCGCGCCTGCGCAGCTACGAGCTGATCGCGGACGCGTACGGGCTGCCGGGGGCGGACGCGTAACCCAGACGCGAGGCACAGGGCGCAAGGCACAGGGCGCGCGGGTGGCGGGCGCGCGCGGCTCAGACCGCCGCCCGCGCCCCCACCCCCAGCAGCGCGGAGATCCGCTCCGCGCCCACCGGGCGGGAGTAGAACCAGCCCTGCCCGGTGTCGCAGCCGATCCGCCCCAGCCGTTCCGCCTGTTCCGCGTTCTCCACGCACTCCGCCGTCACCGTCAGCCCCAGCCGGTGCGCCAGTTGCACCAGGGCCTCGACGATCGTCTCGTCCGCCGGGTTCGGCGGCTCGTCGGTGCGGAAGCCGTGGACGAACGAGCCGTCCAGCTTCAGCGTGGAGACCGGCAGTCTGCTGAGGTAGGAGAGGTTGGAGTAGCCGGTGCCGAAGTCGTCGATGGCGATGGCGACGCCCATGTCGCTGAGCCGGCGCAGCTGTTGGAGCGGGCGGCCCGCCGAGCCCATCACCGCCGACTCGGTGAGCTCCAGTTGGAGCAGGCGCGGCGGCAGCCCCGTCTCGGCGAGGATCGCCGCCACGTCCGCGACCAGGTCCGAGTCCCACACCTGACGGACCGCCACATTGACGCTGACGACGAGCGGTTCGTCGGGCCGCTCCAGCTGCCAGCGGCGGGCCTGGCGGCAGGCGGTCTCCAGCACCCAGCGGCCGAGCGGCACGATGGCGCCGGTCTCCTCGGCCAGCCCGATGAACCGATTCGGCGCGAGCGTGCCGAACTGCGGGTGATGCCAGCGCACCAGGGCCTCCACCCCGCGCACGACGCCGTCGCCGAGGCCGACCAGCGGCTGGTACTGGAGGACGAACTCGCCGCGGTCGACGGCCGGACGGAGGGTGCTGGAGAGGGCCTGCCGGGTCATCCGGTGGGCGTTGCGCTCCGGGTCGAAGAGCGCCCAGCGCGCCTTGCCGTCCGCCTTCGCCCAGTACAGCGTGGTGTCCGCGGCCTGCATCAGCCCGGTCGCGTGCGTCCCGGCCGCCGGGCGTTCGACGACCCCGATGCTCGCCGACACCGCCAGCCGCTGCCCCTCGACCTCGAACGGCCGCTGCAGCGCGGCGAGTACGGCGGTGGCGAGCGCGACGAGCTGCTCGGTGCCGGCGGACTCCTCCACCAGCAGCGCGAACTCGTCGCCGCCCAGCCGGGCCACCAGGTGGCCGCCCTCCGCGGCGCAGTCGCGCAGCCGGCGGGCCACCGCGCAGAGCAGCCGGTCGCCGGCGCGGTGGCCGAGGGTGTCGTTGACGGCCTTGAACCCGTCGAGGTCCAGGTAGCACAGGCCGATCCGGGCGTCCGGGTCGTCTTCCGCCGTGGCCAGCGCGGCGGCCAGCCGCTCGAAGAACAGGCTGCGGTTGGGCAGCCGGGTCACCGGGTCGTGCATCCGCAGGTGCCGCAGCCGGGCGCGCAGGTCCCGCCGTTCGCTGATGTCGGCGACCGACAGCAGGGCGTCGCGGCCGCCCGGCAGCGAGGTGACGGCCACCTCGGCCCACACCACCCGCCCGCCGGGGCGGCGCAGCCGGCGCGTGCAGTTGAGCCGGGCCCGGCGGCCGGACAGCACCTCCCGGTACGCGTTCCAGGTCCGGGAGTCCTCGCGCAGCCCGGTGAACTCGGCCGCGGGACAGCCCCGCAGCCGGGCGGGGTCGGTGCCCAGCAGCGCACCGAGGGCGTCGTTGGCGACGCGCACCAGACCGTCGGCCCCGACGACGGCCATCCCGAGGTGCGCGGCCCGGAAGGCAGCGCGGAAATCATCCGCGTTGACGTGACGTTGTGTGACGACGGGCGCCGCCGCACCCGGCGCGCCGCCCTGGCCGTCGAGGGTTCCGCTCACCGCTCGCTCCCGCGTGGCAATCGTTCCGCACCTCGTCCGGTGCGGCTTTCACGAGTCTCGTACGCGTGGTCGAATTGACGGCATTCGGCCGCCGGTTGGGGCAATCCATGCTGCAAATGTGGCGATCATAGGGCTCGTGCGGGGACCGTTCCAGCGGCCGGGCCTCGGTCAGGGGAGCCGCGGCCCTGGATTCGACCGTTTCTGTACGTCCATGTCCGCTCGGGGCCGAGGCTGCATGGGCGTGCATCTCGATGACATCTCGATTGACCGTCCGTGACTGAGTGTGATGTACCCAGAAGTCGGCCTAGTCACTCGACCGGGGGACCGGAACAGGGCATAACACTACAAACCGCCTGAGGGTGGGAGAGGTGTCCCGAATCCGTCCCGGGAGGTCGACGTGGTGCGTCCGCAGACACCCATGGGGGTGGAACGGTCCGGGCTGCGCCGGCTGTGGGCGGTCCTGACCTGCCTGTGCGCCATCGCCGCGACCCTGGTCGCGAACCCCGCCCGGGCCGTCGGGCCGGGCGGCCCCTGCGCGCTGCCCCGCAGCGACGCCCACCACTCCGAGGGGCTGGACACCCGGAACCCGTCCTACCCGCGCGCCCTCGGCCGGCTGGACGCCGTCATGGTCTTCCTCTCCTTCCCGGACTCCCGGCCCGTCGCCACCCCCGCCCAGCTCATGGCGGACCACTTCCCCGCCACCTCCCGGTTCTTCGAACGCGCCTCCTACGGCCGGTTCTCCGTCCGCGCCCACCCCGTCGACCGGTGGTTCCGGATGCCCCGGCCCTCCACCGCGTACCGGATACAGCGCGACTGGGACGGCGAGCTGCGCACCGCCTATCTGCGGGACGCCATCACCGCCGCGCGCGGCGCCGTGGACTTCGGCCGCTACGGGCTGGTCTACCTGGTCGCCGATCCGGACGCCCCAGGGGTGGACTCCGACGCCACCAAGGTCGTCAACCTGGAACGGCCACTGAAGGTCGACGGCGCCGAGCTGCGCCGCGTCGTCACCGTCTTCGAACACCACCCGCCCGACCGGAACGTCCTCGCCCACGAGACCGGGCACGTCCTGGACCTGCCCGACCTCTACCACCGGCCCTCCGAGGGCAAGGGCGACTGGGACACCCACGTCGGCGACTGGGACCTCATGGGCAGCCAGTTCGGACTGGCCGCCGACCCCTTCGGCTGGCACAAGTGGAAGCTGGGCTGGCTCGACGCCCGGCAGGTCGACTGCGTCGTCGGCCGGGGCGGGGCCGTGCACACCGTCCAGCCGCTGGAGGCCCCGATGCGGCCGGGGGACAACCGCACCCGGATGGTGGTGGCCAGGACCGGACTCAGCAGCGCCGTCGTGATCGAGGCCCGGACCGCGGCCGGCAACGACGCCGCCACCTGCACCGAGGGCGTGCTCGTCTACCGGGTGGACAGCGAGACGCCGTCCGGCGGCGGGCCCGTACAGGTGGTGGACGGCCATCCCGGCACCCAGGCCTGCCCCGGGGAGGCCGTCTATCCGCCGCTGGCCGACGCGCCGCTCGGGGTGGGCGAGTCCCTGACCGTGGCGGAGGGCGGGGTGCGGGTGGCGGTGCGGGGGCGGGCGGCGGACGGGGCGTGGACCGTGCGGGTCACCCGGCAGTGAGTCCTTCGGGCTTCCGGCGCACGAAAAAGTCCCTCCACCGAAGTGGAGGGACTTCCTCTGTCTGTGCGCCGCCAGGGACTCGAACCCCGGACCCGCTGATTAAGAGTCAGCTGCTCTAACCAACTGAGCTAGCGGCGCCTGCTGACAGAGAAGACTCTAGCACCCTGATCCGGTGGAAAGAAAATCCGTATGTTTGAGCCCGGCGCGGGCGGTACGGACGCAGGCCCAGAGCAGGACGTCGGGTCCCGGCAGCCAAGGGTGCCGGACGTCCGGGGCGACCACCCAGCGCGAGGCCGGCGGGACCGGCTCCGTCCCGTCCGGCGGGTACGGCGGGGGGACCGTCACGGCGTCGCCCGTGCCCAGGCACAGCAGGGGCGGGACGGCCCGGGCCCACTCCTCCCAGCCCAGCAGCGCCGGCAGCCGCTGGGCCGTGCCGGCCGCGGCGAACAGCAGCAGCCGGCCCTGCTGGGCCGCGACCGGGCCGGAACCGGGCCCGTCCGACCAGAGCCGGTCCAGCATCCGGCGGCCGAACAGCGCCGGGACGCCGATCACGTCGAAGGCCCGCCCGCACGGCAGCAGCAGCGTCGACCCCGGGTCGGCCCCCCACAGCGCCAGCACACTGCGGGGGAGCGGGCTGGCCGAGGCCAGCCACTCGGCACCGGCGGCGCTGACCGGCTCGCAGGGGCCGGTCGACTGCGGGAAGCGGGCGGGGTACGGAACGCGCGGCCTGGAGTCCATGCCCCCCATGGTCGGCGCGCGGCCGGGGGCGGGTGGCGGCAGTTCCGGGAAGTCGGGACAGCGCGGTGCGGGGTGCGCTAGGTTGTGCGCCGCATATGCCAACGGCCCATGAGTCGGGTCATGGGCCGGGTACGGGCGAGGGATGCCGCCGGGGCGGGCTCAGTCCGCCGTTCTGCCGCTGCGCAGCAGCTCACGGCCGAACTCCACCATCTTCTTGGCGTAGTCCTCGCTCCACTCGGCGCGCTCCGCGATCACGGCCGTGGGCAGCCGGTCGAACCGCCGGGGGTCGGCGAGCTGGGCCGCCGCCACGGCCTGGAACTCGATCGCGCGGTCGGCCGCCGCGCGGAAGGCCAGGGCCAGCTCGGTCGAACGGGACAGCAGTTCGCGCGGGTCCTCGATCGACTCGAGGTCGAAGAAGTGCTCGGCCTCCGAGACGGCCTCGGGCGGCTCGAAGAGCAGCGGCGCGGGCCTGCGGCGGGGAGCCGCGCCGCCGCCCGGACCGGGAGCCTGTTTCGGCTCGCACTCGCACATGTACATACCTCCAGGATCGTCTGCGCCGCCATCCATTGTCGCGCCGGGCGCAAGGGGGCCCACCGCCGCGGTCAGGGCCGCCACCGCACCCGGTGCTCGTTCAGGTGCGTCAGCACCGCGAAGTTGGCCTCCCACCCGTCCGGGAACTTCACCGCGACCCCCAGCCGCACCGGCTCCGTCGACGGGTGCTCGTCCAGCAGCCGGTCCACGCCCGCGCGGCACACCACCACGCAGGCGTGCCGGTGGCGCGAGGCCAGGACGCAGAGGCGGCCGGTCTCCAGGTGGAAGGCGGTGGCGTCGGGGCGGCCCGAGAGGGGGTGCAGGACGACGGTGACGTCGAACTCGCGGCCCTGGAGCCGGTTGGCCGTGTCCACGGTCACTCCGGTCACCCCGTGCCCCGCCAGCGCCGCCCGGACGGCCGCCGCCTGGTCCCGGTGGGCGGTGCCCACCGCGATCCGGGCGGCGGTGAGCGGGACGGGGTCGGGGGCGCGCTCGCTGGTCACGGCCGTGCCCCGGTCGAGCATCCGGCGGACCACCAGGGCCACCGCCTCCACCGCCTCCGGGTCCGTGCGCGGCACGTGCCGCTCGGGCAGCTCCAGCAACCCCCAGCCGGACGCGGCGGCCTCGTCCAGCACCCGGTCCACCGCCGACCCGTCCTGCCGGACGCCGAAGGACATCAGCCGGTCGCCGTGGTCCGTGCCGCTGCGGAAGGGGGTGTACGGATAGAACGCGTCGGAGACCAGCCGCGCGGCCGAGGCCGGCAGTCGCCAGGACACCGGCAGCCGGTGCTGCGGCAGCCCGGGGTTGTGGGCGAGGAGCGTGCTCACCGCGCTCACCGACGGGTCGTACGACAGGCCGGCCCACTGCGCCGTCCCCTCGGCGCCCACCACGCTGAACGGGTCCAGCTGGCCCGGGTCGCCGACGAACAGGGCCCGGTCGAACAGGCCCGCCACGGCCAGCAGCGCGTCGGAGCGCATCTGGTACGCCTCGTCGACGATCGCCTGGCCCCACGGCTCGGACACCTTGGTGTGCGCCCACTTCGCGGCGGTGGAGACGACCACGTCGAGACCGGCGAGTTCGGCGGCCTTGGTGGACGTGACCACCTGGTCGAGCCCCTCCAGCGCCGGGTCGTACGGGCGCGGGTCGCTGCTGTGCAGCCGGCCGACCGGCAGGTCGGGGTCCTCCTCGGCCAGCCGCAGCACCAGGTCGTCCACCTGGGCGTTGGTCTGCGCGACGACCATCAGCGGCCGGCCCGCCCGGGCCAGCTCCAGGGCGGCGCGGACGACCAGCGTCGACTTGCCGGCGCCGGGTGGCGAGTCGACGACGACGCCGCGGTGCCGGCCGTCCAGCGTGTCGCGCAGGATGGCCCGCGTGGCCGCGGCGGCGGCCGCGGACGGGTCGAGGGCGCGGGGCGCGGGCACCGTCGGGGCCAGGAGGGGTTTCCGGGTCACAGCAGGTCCTCCGAAGTCACCGGATCGGGCTCCTCCGCACCGCCGCCGGGCGGGCCGCCGTGGGTCCAGGGCGTGTGCTCGGGCTCGGGCAGCTCGGGCCCGCCCCTGGGCGCGTGCTCGAACAGGGTCCAGCACACCCGGTCGCCGGGCGCGGGCACCGTCCCCTCGTCGGGGACCTTGCCGCGGCCCATGCCGCCGGTCAGCCGGACCGTCAGCCCCGCCGGTCCGGCCGCCACGAACTCGGCCGGCTGCGACCGGCCGTCGGCCAGCACCCGGTGCACCCGCGCGCCCTCCTCCAGCAGCGGCGCGTCGTCCGTACGGACGGTGACGAGCGGGCGCGGGCGCGGCACCTTCGCCTCCGAGTGGGCCATGACCACCTCGGCGACCTCCCCGGCGAACGCCTCGCCGGCCAGCCGCCGCCCGGCCATGACCAGCGGGTCGTCCAGCGCCTCCTGGGCGTCCAGCCGGGCCTGGGCGGTCTCCCGGGCGGCCAGCTTCCGCGCCGCGGTGACCGCGTCGTCCCGGCGCGGCTGCGGCGGCTCGCCGGCCCGCAGCCGGTCCCGGTGGCCGGTGTACGACCAGCGGTCGCGCTTCCAGCGGTCGGCGACCGAGGCGCCCTCGGGGAGTGCGCGCAGCAGGTCGACGCCGCGCCAGACGGCGTCCCAGGTCGGCCGCAGCTGGGAGAGGAGCAGCGTACGGATCGTGGTGTCGGCGGCGCGCAGCGCGGCGTGGCCGCGGCCGGTCTCCAGGACGGCCGTCCTGGCCTGGTCGTAGCGGGCGATGGCGGGGGCCAGCAGCTTGTTGTCGAAGGCGGGGTCGGTGGCCGGCCCGGCGGGCGGGTGGAGCAGCAGGCCGTCGGCGTCACGCGCCAGCTCGGCGCGGCGGGCCGCCTCCGGGCCGGTGCTGCCCTCGGGCGGGTCGATCCAGGCGAGCAGCGCGCCCAGGTGCTGGTCCTCCAGGTGGCTCTGGCCGGTGGCCCAGTGCCGGGAGAGCAGCTCGGTCGTCGACAGCAGGAGGGCGCTCCCGGGGAGGTGGGCGCGCTCCCCGAAGTGGGTGAGCCAGCGGCCGAGCAGCGGCACGCGGGGCGGCGCCGGCCAGTCGGCCGCCGGATCCTCCTCGGCGGTGCGCCGGAAGCGCATGGACCGGCCCAGCAGCCGGACGTACTCGACCGCGGCCGGGCCGGGGACCAGCAACTGCGGGGCGTCCGCGCACAGCTCGGCGGCGACGGTCGTCCGGCGGCCGGTCGCCGGGTCGGTCTCCTTGCGCTCCTCGGTGACCGTCACGTCCGCGTACTCCTCGACATACGGCAGGACGGCCTCGGCGAGCTCGGCCAGGAAGGCGAACCGCAGGGCGCGGTCCCGCGGCTGAGGGACGGTCAGCAGGCGGGGCGCGTCGCGGTCGGTGCCGACGAGGGCGCCGAGGGGCGCGCCCGTCTCGCCGGCGGTGGTGAGCGGGACGAGCACCAGCGGGCGGTCCGCCAGGTGCCGGTGGCGGACGGTGGCCAGGGGGCGGGCGCGGCCGGCGCGTAGCGCCTCCAGCCGGGCCAGGGAGGTGATCAGCGACATCCGCCCGCTCCTTCCGCCGGAGCGGCGGCGGCCAGGGCCTCGGCGCGCAGGGCGGCGGCGCGGCGGAGGGCGGCGACGGCGGGGTCCGCGGCGCCGTCGGACGTGTGGTCGCCCTGGGCCGCCGCCAGGGCCTCCTCGATCGTGGTCAGCCCGCCGAGCCCGGAGCGGACGTTCCGCCCCAGGTGCCGGACGTCGCCCGCGGCGCGTGCCCGGTCGCGGCAGTGGAAGGCCAGCTCGCAGGCGGCGAGGCAGTCCGGCGCGTACGCCGCGTCGACCGCCTCGACGGCGGCGGTCAGCTCCGCCGCGGGCCGGTCCGGGGCGAAGGAGGCGCCGGGCGGGAGGGCGGCGGCGATCTCCTCGACCCGGGTGAGCCGGCCGAGCTGCCGCTTGGTGGTGGCGCGCTGTTTGCGCAGGTCGAGGAGGGCGGCAGCCGGCAGGTTGGAGAAGTCCTTGGGGCAGACCAGCAGTGCCTGGTGGCGCACCCGGCCGTCCTCGGGGGCCGGGCCGGGCAGCCGCTCGGCCACCGCCTCCAGGGCGAGGACGTACACCGCGGCCTGCCGGGCGGCGGCCCCGGCCTTGGCGGCGTCGGCCGCGCCGTCGATCAGGGCGAAGGACTTGATCTCGACCACCGTCCAGCTGCCGTCCGGGTGCACGACGACGGCGTCCGGCTCCAGGTAGGCCGGGGTGCCGGCCACGGTGAGCGCCAACAGGGGGTGGTCGAGCAGCGCCCACCGACCGGCGGCCGTGGCCTCCCGCAGGGCCAGGGCGGTACGGGCGGTGCGGCCTTCTGGGCCCGCGGCGGAGAGGTCGGGGGTGTCGACGGCCTCCGGGGGCCGGCCCGCATCCTCTTCGGGGAGCGCGGCGTGCAGCAGCCGGACGAGCTCGGTGCCGCCGTCGGCCTTGGCGCGGGCCTCGAAGGCGTTGCCGCGGGCTATGGCGAACTGCGACTGGCCGAAAGCGGCGGGCGCGCCCAGCGCCCGCGCGAGGGCGGCCTTGTCGACCCCGGCGCCGTCGAGCAGGGCGCGGCGGCGGCAGCCGGGGTTGGCGGCGAGGGCCGCCAGGGCGCGGGCGTCCAGCGGGCGCGGCGGGACGTCCGGCCCGCGCAGCTCAGCGAGCCGCCGCGGGAGCGCCGTCGGGCCGGCTGCCGCCGGCCGGCTCCCGGGCCGGCTGCCTGGGGACTTCCGAAGAGGTGTGCTCACTGCCGTCCGCCTCGCGCTGTCTCTCCGGCGCGCCCGGCCGGCCGCTCCCGGCGGGGGTGCCGGACGCGGTCGTGCGCGGGAGCGCAGTACGAGCCGAAGTCTCGCACCCGGCACTGACAATCGCCGGGCTCTCGGGGGTTTCCGCAGGTCCGACGGGCGCGAGCGAGGGCAGGGAGCGGGGCGCCCGGGCGCGGATCCGCTCGCCGAGGCGCAGCGCGGGGCGGGTCAGCAGCAGGCCGACGCCCATGACGGCGGCACCGGCGGCGGCGTCCAGGAAGTAGTGGTTGGCCGTGCCCATGACGACGAGCGTGATGGTCAGCGGGTAGGCCACGCCGAGGACCTTCGTCCAGGTGCCGCGCCCGTGACGCCACAGCACGACGCCGCACCACAGCGCCCAGCCGACGTGCAGGCTCGGCATCGCCGCGTACTGGTTGGTGAGCCCGCCCAGACCACGCGGGGCACTGGCGTCACCACCCCACCATCCGTACGAGGAGTACTGGTGCATGGTGTCCACGAAGCCGTAGCCGTCCGGCAGGAGGCGGGGCGGGCAGGTGGGCAGCAGGGTGAAGCCGATCAGGCCGATCATGGTCGAGACCATCAGCCAGGTGCGGACCCGGCGGTAGTGCTCGGGGCGGCGCCTGAAGATCCAGACGAGGACGACCGGGGTGAGCACGTAGTGCAGGGAGGCGTACGCGAAGTCCGCGGGCACGCCGAGGGAGGCGTGGTCCGTGAACAGCCGGTTGAGCGGGTGTTCGAAATTTATTCGAAACTGCTTCTCGAGGTCGAGTATCGACACACCGTGATCGACCGCCGACTGCACATCGCCCCGGACGAGCAGGCGGCCCGCCGAGTACAGCGCGTACACGACGGCGATCAGTGGCAGTTCGGTCCACCAGCGCGGCCGCTTCCCGAGTGGTGCGGTGCGGTACATCCGGACGCTCTCCATGTGTTCAGGCGGCCAACAAGCGCGCATGCAACCGTACGGCGTATGCCGCATCCGCCGCACACCGCCCCGTAGGGCCACGGAAACACCGGGGTCATCCGGCGTTCGGCTCCTGGGCGCGGCGCATGAGAAGAAAGACGATCGAATATGGCGTCGGGTTGCCTGTGGCGCAAGTGAGTGATGATAGTTCCGACGGGTCTATGGCATCCGTTCCGCACATCACATTTGTGGCAGCTTCCGCCATTTTGTGGGAGAAGTCACCAGAGATCCTGAGGGAGCCCGCTCCATGGCACCGCGCATCCTGCTGGCCCGGCACGGACAGACCGAATGGTCGCTGTCCGGAAGGCACACCGGCCGCACGGACATCCCGCTCCTCGACGAGGGACGGCGCGGGGCGAAGCTCCTGGGCGAGCGCCTGCACCGCGCCCCCTGGGACGGCCTGCCGGACGTCGAGGTCCGGACCAGCCCGCTGGTCCGCGCGAGCGAGACCTGCGAGCTCGCCGGCTTCGCGGACCGGGCCACCGCCTGGGACGCGCTGATGGAGTTCGACTACGGCTCCTACGAGGGCATGACCCCCGCCGAGATCAAGGCGCAGCGGCCCGGCTGGCTGATCTGGCGCGACGGCGTCCCCGGCGGCGAGACGCTCGACCAGGTCGCGGCCCGCGCGGACGAGGTCGTCCGCTGGGCGCGCTCCGTCGCCGACCGCGACGTCCTGATCTTCGCCCACGGCCACATCCTGCGCGTCATCGCCGCCCGCTGGCTCGGCTTCGAGGCGTCCTTCGCGGCGCGGATCCGGCTGGAGCCGACGTCGCTGTCGATCCTCGGCTGGGCGTACGGCGAGCCGGCGATCGAGCGCTGGAACGACACCGGCCACCTGGGCTGAGCGGGACGGCTCCGCGTGGCCGTCAGGCCACGCCTCGCACCTGCCAGGCCGTGCCCCGGCCCCGTCAGGCCACGCCCCGGGCCAGGAACGACTCGACCGCCGGGTCCTCCGTGAACCGGCGCAGCGTCCGCGCCGTGGCGTCGAGCATGCCGCGGATGCGGGCCGACCGGACCTGCCCGAGCAGGTCCAGGACCCGCTCCCCGGCCGCCGCCGCCGCGTCCGGGGAGCCGGAGTGCGCCAGGTCGTCCGCGAGCTGCGCCGTGTAGAGCGCGATGTTGCGGGCGAAGTGCGGATCGGCCAGGGCCACGGCCCGTTCGCCGTGCTCGGCCGCCCGGGCCCGGTCGCCCAGGGCGGACCAGCACTGCGCCTCCAGCCCCTCCAGCTCGGCCTCGCCGAAGAACGTCATCCACTCGGGGTCGGCCTCGCCCGCCCCCTGCCCGAAGAGGGTCCTGGCCCGCAGCAGGGCGCCCGCGCAGGCCGCCCGGTCGCCCATCCGGGCCCAGCCGCCGGCCTCGCGCAGCGCCAGCAGCGACATCAGCCGGGCCGAGCCCAGCCGCCGGCCCGCGTGCTGCGCGGCCTGCGCGGCGCGGACGGCCTCCCGGGGCCGGTCGGCGTCCCTGGCCAGGAACGCGGTGTTGCAGAAGGCGTGCGCCTCCAGTGCCGCGTCCCCGGCCACCCGCGCGGTGGCCAGCGCCTCGGCGTAGTGCGAGCGGGCGTCGGCGAACCGGCCGGAGTCGTGCGCCAACCACCCGACGGAGATCGCCAGTTCGCCGGCGCCCGCGTGCAGCCGGTCGGCCACCGACTGCCGCCGGGCCTCCGCGTCCAGCAGGTCGTACGCCGCCCGCAGCGGCCGGGTGGCGCGCCGGTAGAGGCCGTCGCCGCCGTGCCGGTCGTCGAGCAGCCGGATGCGGCGGACGGCCTCCTCCACCGCCAGCGCCTCCGCCTCGCCGGCGTGGCGCCGCGGGCGGGCGCCCGCGGCGCCGCCCAGGGAGACGACGGCCACCGCGGCCGTGCCTTGGGTCATGAACGCGCGACGCAACACGTCGCTCTCCTCGTCACTGGTACCGCCGGTGCCGGGGGCGCCGGCGTCCCGGCGGCCCGGTGCGCCGGGGCCCGTCACGTCACCGTCGTCGGCGGGGCTTTCGATGTGTCCGGGCGGCGCACCGCCCTTGTTTCGCGCCCCCCGTCCGCGTACGGTCTCGCGGGGGAGGAAGCCCATGTCCGCCGGCTCGCGGCCGGGGAACATATGGCGGAACACCCGCTCGTAGGCGTAGTTGGGGCAGCGGATCTCGCCGGATTCGACGCGCCCGATGTACCGCGCGTCACACGAGACCTGTTCCCCGATCTCACGGGCCGCACGCCGCACCGCCGCCGCGAATTCCGCAGGTGAACGCGGGCCGCGCAGCTCGCGGAAGACGGTGTTCGGGCGGGATGCGCGAGACGACGGGGACGCGTGGGGCGACGCCATGGCCGGGCCCTCTCGTGGCGGTTGCCGCCCCTCCGGCATCCGGGGCGGACGGTGGTGCTGCCGTGCGGCGCTGATGACCGTACCGGCTGCCGGGAATCCAGTACGTCCGCTTTGGCTACAAAACGGATATCCCACTCGCGATCCGCCATGAACTGCCATCCTTTACGGCGGCGTGGCACCGTAGCCGTTGACGGGCCAAGGGAGTTGAACAGAACGAGCACGTGCCCGCCGAACGTGCCGCGGTCCCGGCGGGCGGGCACGGAGCGGCGGCGACGGGTTCACGAGTTCAGCGAAACGTGCGGAGGAGGCGTTCCCCTTGGCGGAAGCCGGAGTGAACATCGGCGGCTCGCGGACGGCGGCCCTGCACCAGGCGCGCCCCGGCCACGGCCCGGCCGCGCGCCCGGCCCGGGCGCAGGGCGAGGGCATCGTCTGCGACCTGGTCACCGTGCCCGCCCGGCAGGGCCTGGAGGCGGTGGACATCCTCCGGCTCCGCGACGGCGTCGGGCCCGTGCTGCACGACGGCGAGTGCCACACCCTCGGCTTCCTCGTCCCGGCCGGCACCGCGGCGGGCTGGGACGTCCCCGGCAGCGCCTGCACCCAGGCGTACGGGCGCGGGGCGCGCGCCGGCCGCCACGAGCCGCCCGTGACGGGCAGCGGCTGGCTGGTGGCCCCCGAGGCGGCGCTCTCCGAGGCGACCGACCCGGCCGTGCTGCGGGCGGCGCTCGGGGAGGCGGCCCGCACCATCGAGGCCGTCGACCGCTGCCGCTGACCCGCCTCGCGCGGCGGCCCGGACGAACCGGGCGATACTTGACGGATGGCTAAGGGCAGGCGGGCGGCGGCGGCGGACGACGAGACGGGCCGCGGCGGACGACGGGCGGGGCGCGGGCGCGCCGCCGAGCCCGTCACCGAGCGGGTGGCGGGCGGTCTCGCGGAGCTGGAACCGGACCGGGACCATCCGCGGGCTCGGACGCTGCTGATCGACGGCGCGCCGCAGTCCTATGTGGACCCGGACGACCCCACCCGCCTGGAGTTCTCCTACCAGCGGCGGCTGGGCCACGTCGCCGACCTCGTGGCACCGCCCGGGCGGCCGGTCCAGGCCCTCCACCTCGGCGGCGGCGCCTTCACCCTGGCCCGCTACGTGGCCGCGACCCGGCCGCGCTCCACCCAGCAGGTCGTCGAGATCGACGCGCCGCTGGTCGCCTTCGTCCGGCGGGAGCTGCCGCTTGATTCCGCTTGGCGGGTGCGGGTGCGGGGTGGTGACGCGCGGGAGGTGCTGGCGAAGATCGCCGACGGGTGGGCGGATCTGATCATCGCGGATGTGTTCGCCGGGGCGCGGACGCCGGCTCATCTGACCAGCGTGGAGTTTGCCGGGGAGGTGCGGCGGGTGTTGCGGCCCGGGGGTTTCTACGCGGCCAACCTGGCGGACGGTCCGCCGGCCCTCGGTTTCGTCAAGTCGCAGATCGCGACCGTGGGGACGGTCTTTCCGGAGCTGTGTTTGGCGGCGGAGCCGGGGGTGTTGCGGGGGCGGCGGTTCGGTAACGCGATTCTTGTGGCGTCCGATGCGCCGTTGCCGGTGGGGGAGTTGACGCGGCGCTGTGCGACGGATGCGGCGATGGGGCGGGTGGAGGGGGGTGCCGATCTTGTCGCCTTCGCGGGCGGGGCGGCGGTGGTCCGCGACGCGGACGCGAAGCCGTCGCCGGAGCCGCCGCCGTCGGTGTTTCGGTGAGGTGCCCCGGCCCCGCCCCTTCGCCGTTTCCTGGGGCTGCGCCCCAGACCCCCTTGTCGCGGCTCCGCCGCTCGTCCTCAAACGCCGGACGGGCTGGATAGCCCGCCCCGGGGCGAACTCACCTCACCCGCCCACCCCGCACCACCCCCCGATACCACTCACCACTCCCCTTCACCGTCCGCGACAACGTCGCGTAATCGACGTACACGATCCCGAACCGCTTGCTGTACCCGTACGCCCACTCGAAGTTGTCGAGCAACGACCACACGAAGTACCCCCACACATCCGCCCCGTCCCCCAACGCCCGCAGGACGGCGTTGAGATGCCCGCGCAGGTAGGCGATGCGGTCGAGATCGCGCACGGCCCCCCGGCCGTCCAACGCGTCGTCGTACGCCGCGCCGTTCTCGGAGACGGCGAGCGGGAGGCCGGGGGCCTCGCGGGTGAAGTGCAGGAGGAGGTCGTAGAGGCCGCTCGGGTCGACGGTCCAGTCCATGGCCGTGCGGGGCCCCGGCGGCTGGTGGAAGGCGACGCCTTGGGCGCCGGGGTAGGGCGAAGGCGCAGGTGAGGGGCGGTTGTCAGTGGCGGCTGATACAACGGACGGCGTGTAGTAGTTGATGCCGAGCCAGTCCAGGGGGTGCTTGATGACGGAGGTGTCGCCGTCGCGGACGAACGACCAGTCCGTGATCCCGGCCGTGTCGTCGATCAGGTCGGCGGGGTACGCGCCGTGGAGCATGGGCCCGGTGAAGATACGGGTGGAGAGCGCGTCGATACGCCGCTGAGCGTCCAGGTCGGCGGGTGACCGGGTGCGGGCCCGGACGGCGTTCGGGTTGAGGACGACCGCGACGCGCGCCCGGCGCGGCAGGACGGCGCGGAGCGCCTGGGCGCCCAGCCCGTGGGCGAGGTTGAGGTGGTGCGCGGCCCGCAGGGCGGCGGCGTCGTCGGTGCGGCCGGGGGCGTGCACCCCCGAGGCGTAGCCCAGGAAGGCGCTGCACCAGGGCTCGTTGAGGGTGGCCCAGGAGTCGACCCGGTCGCCCAGCGCCCGGGCGACGAGTTCGGCGTAGTCGGCGAACCGGTACGCGGTCTCGCGGGCCGGCCAGCCGCCCGCCGTCTCCAGCTCCTGGGGCAGGTCCCAGTGGTAGAGGGTCAGGACGGGCTTGATGCCGTGGGCGAGGAGCTCGTCGGCGAGCCGGCGGTAGAAGTCGAGGCCGCGGGGGGAGGCGGGCCCGCTGCCGGTGGGCTGGACGCGGGGCCAGGAGACGGAGAAGCGGTAGGCGCCCAGGCCGAGGTCGGACATCAGGCGGACGTCCTCGGCGTACCGGTGGTAGTGGTCGGTGGCCGTGTCGCCGGTGTCGCCGTTCAGCACCTTGCCGGGTGTGCGGCTGAAGGTGTCCCAGATGGAAGGGGTGCGGCCGTCCTCGCGGACCGCGCCCTCCACCTGGTACGCGGCGGTCGCGGCGCCCCAGACGAAGCCGGGAGGGAAGGTCGTGGGCATGAACACGCTCCGAAGGGGAGGGAGTGGGGAGATGACGGAGTCGGCACGGGGGTCAGCCCTTGACCGCGCCGCGCATGATGCCGCCGACGATGTGCCGTCCGAACAGGGCGAGGACGAGCAGCAGCGGCAGCGTGCCGAGCAGTGCCCCGGCCATCACGACGGCCTGGTCGGGCACGTAGCCGCGGCCGAGGCCGGTGAGGGCCACCTGGACGGTCGGGTTGTCCTGGGTCAGCGCGATCACCGGCCAGAAGAAGTCGTTCCAGGACTGGACGAAGGAGAGCATCCCGAGCACCGCCATCGCCGGCCGGGCGACCGGGAGGACGACGTGCCGGACGACGCGCAGGCTGTTCGCGCCGTCGATCCGGGCGGCCTCGATCAGCTCGGTGGGCAGCGCCTCCACGAGGTACTGCCGCATGAAGAACACGCCGAACGCGCTGACCAGAGTGGGCAGCACCACCGTCGGCAGCCGGTCGGTCCAGCCCAGCTCCGCGACGACCATGAACAAGGGGACGACGGAGAGCTGCGGGGGCACCATCATCGTGCCGATCACCACCGCCAGCAGGGCGTTCCGCCCCCGGAACCGCAGTTTGGCGAAGGCGAAGCCGGCGAGGGTGCAGAAGAGGACGGTGCCCAGGGCGACACTGCCGGCGACCAGGGTGGTGTTGAGCAGGGCCAGGCCCAGGTTGGCGTCGCTCCACGCGATGCCCAGGTTGTGCGCGAGGTTGCCGCCGAACCGGAGGGGCGGCGGAGTGTGTGCCAGCCGGGTGTTGTCGTGCGAGGCGGCGACGGCCGTCCAGACCAGGGGCAGGACCGAGAGTGCGGTGAAGAGGCCGAGCGCGGTGTAGCCGAACGGTCCGGTGCGCGGGCGTCCGCCGGCCGGTGTGGGAGTGACGGGGGCGGGCACGGCGGCTCCTCAGTGGTCCGTGCGCAGCAGGCGGGCGAGCAGCCCACCCACGGCGGCGACCAGCAGCAGGATCAGGAACATGGCCCAGGCCACGGCGGAGGCCCGGCCCAGGTGGAAGCCGAACCACCCCTGCTCGTACAGGTAGAGGCCCAGGGTCTGGAACTGGTGCGAGGCCCCGCCCTTCTGCCCGGCCGCCCCGCCGAACAGCAGCGGCTCGCCGAACAGCTGCGTCGCCCCGATCGTCGAGACGACGACGGTGAACAGGATCGTCGGCCGCAGCGACGGCACGGTGACGTGCGCGAACTGGCGCACCCGCGAGGCGCCGTCCAGCGCCGCCGACTCGTACAGCTCGTCGGGGATCGCCTGCATCGCGGCCAGGTAGATCAGCGCGTTGTAGCCCGTCCACCGCCACACGACGATCGAGGAGACGGCGAGCCGCGAGCTCCACGTGCCGTTCTGCCAGTCCACCGGGTCGACCCCGGCCAGCCCCAGCACCCAGTTGACCAGCCCGTAGTCCCGGCCGTAGAGGAGGACGAAGACCAGGGTGGCGGCGGCGACGGAGGTGGCGTACGGGGTGAGCAGGGCGACGCGCCAGAAGGTGGCGGCCCGCAGCCGCTGGTGCAGCAGGTGGGCGAGAGCGAGCGCCATGAGGAGCTGGGGGACGGTCGAGAGCACGCCGATGGTGAAGGTGTTGCCCAGCGCGTTCCAGAAGAACTCGTCGTGCAGCAGCCGGAGGTAGTTGCGCGCCCCGGCCCACTCCGGCCGGTTCATGTCCGTGAGTTCGAGCCGGTGCAGTGAGGCCCAGCCGGTCCAGAGGAGGGGGAAGAGACCGAATGCGGAGAAGAACAGGAAGAACGGCGCCACGAACGCGTACGGGCTCCAGCGCACGTCCCACCGGTGACGGCGGACGCGCCGGGCGGCACCGCGGTCGCGGGCGGGCGGGGTGCGCGCCGGGCCCGGGGCCGGCTCCGCGTCCGGCTCCTCGACGGTGGTGGGCGACGCGGCGGTCATTCGTCCACCGCGTTGTGGATCTCCTTCTGGGCCGCCGCCCAGGCCGCCCGCGGGTCCCTGCCCTGCTGCTCGACCTGCGGGATGCCGACGTCGGTGAAGGCGGTGCCGATCTGCTGCTCGTGCGGCCCGATCACCAGCGTGGGCGCGTCCACGGCGGCCCGGGCGAAGATCCGCGCGACGGGCGCGTCCCCGAAGTAGGGGTTCCGCGCGTCCCGCAGCTCCGGCATGCCGTACGAGGCGGGGGTGGAGGGGAAGCTCGACTGCCGGGCGAAGAGCTTCGCCTGCTGCGCGGGCGCGGTCAGCCAGACGGCGAGCGCCACGGCCTCCGCCCGGTGCCGGGCGGCCGTCGGCACGGTGAGGAAGGAGCCGCCCCAGCTGGCCGGCCGGGGCGCCGCCGCCACGTCCCAGCGGCCGCGGCCCGCGTCCCCCGACTTCTCCTTGATGTAGCCGAGCATCCACGGCGGGCAGGCGACGGTGGCGAAGCGGCCGTTCGCGTACGCCTGGTCCCAGGGCTTCTCGAACTGCCTCAGCCGCGCGGTCAGCCCCTCGCGGGCCGCCCGCACCGCCAGGTCCCAGGCCGTCCGGAGGGCGGGGCCGCCGGCGTGGAGCGGGCGGCCGGACCGGTCGTAGTAGCGCTCGGGATAGCCGTGGATGGCGGCGTTGTAGACGCCCGCGGCCGAGTCGGTGAAGACCGTGCCCGCCGGGGCCCGCTTCCGGTAGGCGCGGCCGACGTCGAGGTACTTCCGCCAGTCGCCGGCCCACAGCCGGCCGACGGCCTCCCGGTCCGTGGGCAGTCCGGCCCGGCGGAAGAGGTCCTTGCGGTAGCAGACGGCGATCGGCCCGATGTCCGTGCCGAGCCCGACCGTCCGGCCGTCGGGGGCGGTGGCCTGTGCCCACTTCCACCCGAGCCAGTCCGTCCGGCGCACGCCCGCCGCCCGGCCCAGGTCCGCCAGCCGCCGGCCCTGGCCCGCCGCCAGGTCGTGCACGGTGCCGACCTCGACGGCCTGGACGTCCGCCAGCCCGCTGCCGGTCACCAGGTGCGTCAGGAACTGCGGGAAGTAGGTGTCGCTCCGCTCGATCACGTTCTCCTTGATCCGGATCCCCGGGTGCAGCCGCTCGTACTCGGCGTACAGGCCGGCCTGCCGGTAGCCGAAGACCCCGAAGGTGCCGACGGAGAGCGTGGTCCGCCCGTCGTCCTCGGCCGCGCAGCCGGTGAGCGCCGCGGCCAGGAGCACAGCGGAGGCCAGGACCGCCCGTAGCCTCCGGGCCCGGGGGCGCCGTCCGTGCGTGCCGCCGCGCATGCCTCCTCCTGGTGCCGTGGCCGGGCCGGGAACCCCGCCTCGCGGCCGGCCCGCCAAGGGGCGTGCCGGACCGGAGTATTGGGCGATTCCGGGCTGCCCCGAGACTTGCCGCAACCTGGCGTAGTGTCAAGGACGCGCTGCGTGACGTGACGTGGGGGGTGAAAGGGAGGGGAGTGACGTCTTCGGCGTGTCGTGGCCGTGGCGCGGCGGGAGCCCGCAGGGACTGACGGCCATTCGGGCGCTGGTGCGAGTGCGGGCGCAGATGCAGGCAGGGAAACGCCGAAGGCCCCGACCCGGTTTCCCAGATCAGGGCCTTCGGCTCTGAGGGTGAGTAACGGGACTCGAACCCGCGACATCCTGGACCACAACCAGGTGCTCTACCAGCTGAGCTATACCCACCATGTCCGGCGTTTGTTTCCGTGTTTCCCACCGGCCGAGAAGAAGTCTACAGGGTCCGGAGGGGTGCTCGCTCCCGGCTTTCGCCGTGCCGGGAGCGAGCTGCGTCACTCTGCCGGAGCCCCTGTCGGGATCCCGACCGAACTACGACTGAACAGGAAGGACGTGCTTGGCCGCGATCGTCTTCGCCGTGTCGGAGTCCGGGCCGGGCTGCGGCACGAAGATCGCCTCGCGGTAGTAGCGGAGCTCGGCGATCGACTCGCGGATGTCGGCGAGGGCCCGGTGGTTGCCGGCCTTCTTCGGGCTGGCGAAGTAGGCCCGGGGGAACCAGCGCCGGGACAGCTCCTTCACCGACGAGACGTCGACGATGCGGTAGTGCAGGTGCTTCTCCAGCTCCGGCATGTCCCGCAGCAGGAAGCCGCGGTCGGTGCCGACCGAGTTTCCGCACAGCGGGGCCTTGCCCGGCTCCGGGACGTACTCGCGGATGTACGCCAGGACCTGCCGCTCCGCTTCCTCGAGCGTCGTCCCGCCGTCCAGTTCGTCGAGCAGCCCGGAAGCCGTGTGCATCTGGCGCACCACCTCGGGCATGGTGGTCAGGGCCTCGGCGGGCGGGCGGATGACGATGTCCACACCGTCGCCGAGGATGTTCAGCTCGGAGTCGGTGACCAGGGCGGCCACCTCGATGAGCGCGTCGGTCGACAGCGAGAGCCCGGTCATCTCGCAGTCGATCCACACCATGCGATCGTTCATGGAACTCACCCTACGGGGCGTTCCCGCTGGCCGGGCAGGTGCGGGCTGTACAGGTCGGTATCCGGCTTGCCCGGTTCCACGGCACCGGGGCCGTGGCCGAACCCGGCGTTCCCGGGTCCGTAGGGCACCCCGTGGCCGGGATGCCCGCCGTGCCCGCCGGGGTGCGGCGGACCGCCGAGCGGACCGGCCGTGGCGTGCGCGGCGGCCAGCGCCGTCCGTCTCAGTCCGACGACCGACGGCTCCCCGGACCGGGGCTCCATCGGCTCCGGACCGCCGAAGCGGTCACCCCGCCCGTCCCGGTCCGGCCGCTCGGGGCGCTCCGGCCGGCCGTCGGGGCCGCCCTGGGGCCGCCGCGCCCGGTAGGCCGCCCGGTACGCGGCCGGGGAGGACCCCAGCTGCCGCCGGAAGTGGCCGCGCAGGGCGACGGGCGAACGGAAACCGCAGCGCCCGGCGACCTCGTCCACGGAGTAGTCGGACGTCTCCAGCAGCCGCTGCGCCTGGAGCACCCGCTGGGTGATCAGCCACTGGAGCGGCGCGCTGCCGGTGAGCGAACGGAACCGGCGGTCGAAGGTGCGGCGGCTCATGTAGGCGCGGGCGGCCAGGGTCTCCACGTCGAACTGCTCGTGGAGGTGCTCCAGCGCCCAGGCGACGACCTCGGCGAGCGGGTCGGCGCCGATCTCCTCCGGTAAAGACCGGTCGAGGTAGCGCTCCTGGCCGCCACTGCGGCGCGGCGGTACGACGAGGCGTCGGGCGAGCGCCCCGGCGGCGTCCGCGCCGTGGTCGGTGCGGACGATGTGCAGGCACAGGTCGATGCCGGCCGCGGTGCCCGCGGAGGTCAGGACGTCACCGTCGTCGACGAAGAGCTCCCGTGGGTCCACGTGGACCGAGGGGTAGCGCTTGGCGAGCGTCGGCGCGTACATCCAGTGGGTGGTGGCGGGTCTGCCGTCGAGCAGGCCCGCGGCGGCCAGTACGAACGCACCGGTGCACAGCCCGACGATGCGGGCGCCTTCCTCGTGGGCGCGGCGCAGTGCGTCGAGGGCGGCGGGTGGCGGTGGCTGGGTGATGGACCGCCAGGCCGGTACGACGACGGTGCCGGCCCTGGAGAGCGCCTCCAGGCCGTACGGCGCGGTCAGTTCCAGACCGCCGGTCGTTCGCAATGGCACATCTTCGCCCGCGCAGACGAGCAGGCGATAACGGGGAACCCCGGCGTCCTGCCGGTCGATCCCGAATACGGAGAGCGGAATGGAGCTTTCGAAGATCGGGCCGCCGCTGAAAAGCAAAACGGCGACGATCTCCCGGCGGCGGCGTCCGGAGAGCTTGCGCACGGTCTCCGGTACGGTCGTGGAGTCCTGGCTCATGGCGCTAAGCCCCCCTCGGCGGTCGAGTCCTCTCGGTCCTGCACGTTTCCCCTCGGTCCTGAACGGTTCCCCCGCCGGTCATGGCCAAGATCGAATCTACTGGGTCGGATGTCGTCGTGGTGACCAGTTCACCATCCGGCTCTATGTCGACATGACAACTTGGCGCGAAGCGTTCGATCACGAAGCGTTGCACTTGCAGGCCCTGCTGAAAAGTACGCCTCTCGGCTCTGCCCCAGCGTCGTAGGGATCAACCGCCCTCAGCGGTCCTTTCCTTGCTGGTCGCCCGGCTGTTGGGGGCTGGTCAGGCCAAGCGAGGGCCATCGGCCTGAAGTTGGCCGAAAACATACGGGTGTCGTCGTACAAAAAATCAGTCGACGTACGTACTGGTGCCCGGATGGCGTGCGCCGCGGTGCGTACCGGTACCCGTGCGGCCGTGCCGGCCGCGGTGCGGGGCGGCGGGTGCGCCGGTCGGTTCGAGGGCCCGTCCGGGCCCTCCGTCGGGGGTCTCCTCGCGGCCCGCTTCGAGGGCGCCGGCCGTCCGCCCGCCTCGGATCGCCCGGGCGCCCCCGCCGCCTCGGCCGACGGCCCGCGGGGCCCGCCCGGCGGCCCGTTCGGAGCGGCGGAGCAGGGCGTGGCAGGCGCAGGTGACCGCCACGAGGCCGGCGGCGCTGCCGGCCGCCCCGCCGAAGGAACGGCCGCACATCAGCAGGACGACGGGGACCAGGGCGCAGCTGAACGCCGCCCAGCGCACGACGTCGCTCACCGGATCGGGCGATTCCCGGTCGGGTTCTGCGGCGTGGGCGTCGTCGCGGGTTCCGGGCACGGAGCGGCTCCCTGGTGGCGGCTGCTGGCGGTAGTACAACGCCGGTCCGGCGTGTGGGTCACTCGGCGAACGGGCAGGGGTAGGGACACACGGGGCATTGCGCTGGGGGCAGCCCTCGTGCATGCTCCGGGGAACGCTCACCCGTCAGCCGTCACACCCGTCGAGGGGACACCGCGTGTCGCACCCGTCGTCCGGACGTCCGCCCCTCGGGGGTGGCCGTCGCAGGCGGGTGACCGCCGGCGTCTTCCGGCCCCGTTCGGCGGGCCGGCCTCTGGGCACCCGGCGGGCGGGGCCGTACCCTGGGGGGTAAGTCCTTGAAAAGATGAATCCCGGACGGATTTTTGTCGCCGTACTGACATCCCCGCGGCTCCGCGGTGTCCCGTACGGCGGGAATTGTCCCTTCAGTCCGCCGAGCCCACCGCAGCCCACCGCCGACCCTCCGCAAGAGGACTTCCTTCGCCGAGACACCGATGGCCGGTCACGAATTCTCCGAACCCGCGGACCGCAAGCGGATCGCCGATCAGACGGCGCTTCCCGAAGCGGTGGAAGAAACACGTCATTCCTGCGATCCCGCGTTCCAGCACGGCGTCGTGGTGGGTTTCGACGGCTCCACGTCGAGCGAACGGGCGCTTGCTTATGCAATCGGCATGGCCCGGCGCTCCGGCTCGGGCCTGATCATCGTCCATGTGGCCAACCGGCTGCCGACGACCGTCTGGGCGGGCTGCGAACCGCCGGTCTTCGTGGACGTCCCCGACCACCGCACCGAGGTCCTGGGCCTCGAACTGGCCTGCGCCGACCACCTCTCCGAGGTGCCCTGGATCCTCGTCGAGCGGGGCGGGGACATCTGCCACGAACTGGAGGAGGTCGGGCGGGAGTACGCGGCCGACGCCATCGTGGTGGGCTCCACCCACGGCATCGTCGGCCGGATCTTCGGCTCGGTGGCCGGCCGGCTGGCCCGGCGCGCGCAGCGGCCCGTCGTCGTCATCCCGTAGCGGCCGCCGTCCGCGCTGGGGGGCAACTCCCGTCGCCCGTACCGAAATGACGGAACGCCGGCTCTCCCCACCCGGGAAGAGCCGGCGTTCCGCGTGTCCGGAGGACTACTCGACCGTGACGGACTTCGCCAGGTTGCGCGGCTTGTCGATGTCGCGGCCCATGGCCTTCGCCGTGTAGTACGCGAAGAGCTGGAGCGGGATGCCCATCAGGATCGGGTCCAGCTCGTCCTCGTTCTTCGGCACGACGATGGTGTGGTCGGCCTTCTCCTGCTCCTGGTGCGCGACGGCGAGGATACGGCCGCTGCGGGCCTTGATCTCCTCCAGGGCGGCGCGGTTCTTCTCCAGCAGCTCGTCGTCGGGGACGATCGCGACGGTCGGCATGGCGGGCTCGATCAGGGCCAGCGGGCCGTGCTTGAGCTCCGACGCCGGGTAGGCCTCGGCGTGGATGTACGAGACCTCCTTGAGCTTCAGCGACGCCTCGCGGGCCACCGGGTAGCCCCGGACGCGGCCGATGAACATCATCGACTTGGCGTCGGCGTACTCGGCCGCCAGCTTCTCGATCTCCGCCTCGCTGCCGAGGATCTCCTCGATCTGGCCGGGCAGCTTGCGCAGGCCCTCGATGATCCGCTTGCCGTCGGCGACGGACAGGTCGCGGGTGCGGCCCAGGTGCAGGGCGAGCAGGCCGAAGGAGACCACCATGTTGGTGAAGCACTTGGTGGAGACGACGCAGACCTCCGGGCCGGCGTGCACGTAGATGCCGCCGTCGGTCTCCCGGGCGATGGCCGAGCCGACCACGTTGACCAGGCCGAGGACGCGGGCGCCCTTCCGCTTGAGCTCCTGGACGGCGGCGAGCACGTCGTAGGTCTCACCGGACTGCGACACCGCGATGTAGAGGGTGTCGGGGTCCACGACCGGGTTGCGGTAGCGGAACTCGGACGCCGGCTCGGCGTCGGCGGGGATGCGGGCCAGCTCCTCGATCATCTGGGCGCCGATCTGTCCGGCGTGGTACGAGGTGCCGCAGCCGAGGATCTTCACCCGGCGCACGGCGCGGGCGTCGCGGGCGTCCAGGTTGAGGCCGCCGAGGTGCACGGTGGAGAAGCGGTCGTCGATGCGGCCGCGCAGGGCGCGGTCCACGGCGTCGGCCTGCTCGTGGATCTCCTTGTGCATGTACGTGTCGTGGCCGCCCATGTCGTACGACTCGGCCTCCCACTCCACGGTGGTCGGCTGCGACGAGGTGGTCGAGCCCTCGGTGGTGTAGGTGCGGTAGTCGTCGGCCTTCAGGGTGGCCATCTCGCCGTCGTCCAGGGTGACGACCTGGCGGGTGTGGCTGACCAGGGCGGCGACGTCGGAGGAGACGAACATCTCCTTCTCGCCTATGCCGAGGACGACCGGCGAGCCGTTGCGGGCGACGACGATGCGGTCCGGGAAGTCGGCGTGCAGCACGGCGATGCCGTAGGTGCCCTCGATGTGCCGGACGGCCTCGCGGACCTTCTCCTCCAGCGTGGCGGCCTGCGAGCGGCCGATGAGGTGGGCGAGCACCTCGGTGTCGGTGTCGGAGAGGAACGTCACGCCGTCGGCGGTCAGCTTGGCGCGCAGCTCGGAGGCGTTGTCGATGATGCCGTTGTGGACGACGGCGACCTTCTCGTCGGCGTCCACGTGCGGGTGGGCGTTGACGTCGTTGGGGGCGCCGTGGGTGGCCCAGCGGGTGTGCGCGATGCCGGTGGTGCCGTTGAAGCGCTTGGGGAGGCGGGCCTCCAGCTCGCGGACGCGACCCTTGGCCTTGGCGGTCTTCAGGCCGCCGGCCTTGCCGCTCGCGTGCAGGGCGATGCCCGCGGAGTCGTAGCCGCGGTACTCCAGCCGCTGGAGTCCTTCCAGCAGCAGCGGGGCGACGTCGCGCTTCCCGATGTAACCGACGATTCCGCACATAAGTGATGACCCTCCCTGACAAACGATCGATGATGCCCGCGGGCGGCAGCAGCCGCCGTTTCGCCTTCGCCGGGGACGTGTGTCCCGGCCCCCGGTCCGCCTCAGCCGTAGACGATGCGCCGCAGCTGGCGCAGCGAGAGCGGGGGCGGGGCGACCGCGCGGTGCGGCAGCTCCGCCGCGATCCGCTCGAAGATCTCCGCGTTCGCCAGGCCACCGGACTGCAGTTCGCGGTGGCGGCGGCGGACGAACTCCTCGGCCGTCTCGTCGAAGTACGCCAGGACGTCCAGGACCACCCGGGCGGCCTCGCCGCGCTGGAGCGGCGTGCTGCGCACCAGGTGGTCCACCAGGTCGTCATGGGACATACGGCGTTCGAGCACCCGTCGATACTGAGGGGTATCGGAGCGTTTCGCAAGAATCCTGCCCGATTTCGGGCAAGGGTGGTGGTGAAATGTTGATCGTTTTGCTTAGAAACGCTGGAGTATGGCCTGTTTCGCCGCGGCGAACTCCTCGTCGGTGAGGATGCCGGAGCGGTGCAGCTCGCCCAGCTCCCGCAGCCGGCGCAGCAGGGTGTCGTGATCGTCGGCCGGCGGCTCGCCGGCCGGGGCCAGGGCGGGCGCGGCGGGCCCGGCGGGGACCGGCACCTCGTGCACCGGGGCGGCCGGGTGCGGCAGCCGGGCCGTGACGGCGGCGCCCAGCAGGGCCATCAGCCCGTCCTTCTTGAACCCGAAGAGCTCGATGGCGTTCGGATCGTGCTTGGCGGGCGTCTTCGTGGGCGCGCCCCGGACGGCGAACCGTAGGTAGCCGTTCTCCAGCCCGATGCTCGGCAGCCACTCCACGGCGGTGATGTCGGCCAGCGGCAGCTCCCGGGGGCCGCCCGACGCCTTGCCGTCGTCGGTGACCCAGTTCCACTCCAGCCGGACCGTCTCGCCGTCGAAGGAGGCGGTGCCGTCCCCGGCGCCGACCGCGAGCGGGACGGCGGGGCCGGGCAGCAGGTAGCGGTCGGCCGGGCCGTCCGGCACCTGCTCCAGCAGCAGGGCGGTACGGACCTCCTCCGCGAAGTACTCGGCGACGCCGGCCCGGTCCGGTTCCGTCTTCAGCTGGTACGGGTCGATGGCGTCCGCCATCCGGCCGCGCGTCACCTGGGAGAGCGGGTCGGCCCCCTCGCGCAGCCGCAGCCGCAGCCGGCCGGCCTTGCGGCCCGGCTCGAAGGCGATGCCCGCCACGGCCTCCAGCGGCACGGTCAGCTCACCCAGCGTCTGGCGGACCAGATGGACCCCGCGCTCCCGGCCCGGGACGATGCGTATCGCGTCCCCGTCGAACGTCCACGTGCCGTCCTTCTGGAAGATCTCTGCCATGGGCGAATTCTCGCAGGCGGGGGACGGTTTGGGCAGGCCGGGCGGGGGCGCGTACGGCGTCCGGGCGCGCGGGCGGCGGATGCCGTACGCGCCGCCCGCCGGCCCGCGCGTCCGGGGTCAGCCCGCCAGCCCCAGCTCCCGGGCGATCAGCATCCGCTGGACCTCGCTGGTGCCCTCGCCGATCTCCAGGATCTTGGCGTCGCGCCACATCCGGGCCACCGGGTACTCGTTCATGAAGCCGTAGCCGCCGTGGATCTGGGTGGCCTCGCGGGCGTTGTCCACCGCGATCTCCGAGGAGTAGAGCTTGGCCAGCGCCGCCTCCTTCTTGAACGGCTCGCCGTGGACCAGCCGGGAGGCCGCGTCCCGCCAGGCGAGGCGGGCGGTGTGGGCGCGCATCTCCATGTCGGCGATCTTGAACTGGATGGCCTGGTTGTCGCCGATCGGCCGGCCGAACGCCCGCCGCGTCCGCGCGTACGTCAGCGACTCGTCGACGCAGCCCTGCGCCAGGCCGGTGGCCAGTGCGGAGATCGCGATCCGGCCCTCGTCGAGGATCCGCAGGAACTGGGCGTAGCCGCGGCCCTCCTCGCCCAGCAGGTTGGCGCGCGGCACCCGGACGTCGGAGAAGGACAGCTCGCGGGTGTCCGAGGCGTTCCAGCCGACCTTGGAGTAGGGGGCCGCGACGGTGAAGCCGGGGGTGCCCGACGGGACGATGATCGAGGAGATCAGCGGCTTGCCGTCCGGCGTGCGGCCGGTGACCGCGGTGACGGTGACCAGGGCGGTGATGTCGGTGCCCGAGTTGGTGATGAAGCACTTGGTGCCGTTGATGACCCACTCGTCCGTGGCCTCGTCCAGCCGGGCGGTGGTACGGGTGCCGCCCGCGTCCGAACCGCACTCCGGCTCGGTCAGGCCGAAGCCGCCCAGCGCCTCGCCGGCGCACAGCCGGGGCAGCCACTCTCGCTTCTGCTCCTCGGTGCCGAAGCGGAAGATCGGCATCGCGCCGAGGGAGACGCCGGCCTCCAAGGTGATCGCCACGGACGAGTCGACGCGGGCCAACTCCTCCAGGGCGATGCCCAGGGCGAGGTAGTCACCGCCCATCCCGCCGTACTCCTCGGGGAAGGGGAGGCCGAAGAGGCCCATGCGGCCCATGTCGCGGACGATCTCGTAGGGGAACTCGTGGCGCTCGTAGAAGTCGCCGATCTTCGGGGCGATCACGTCGTGGGCGAACTCCTCGACGGTGCGCCGGAGTTCCTTGTGCTCGGGGGTGAGGCGGTGGTCCAGCATGGCTCAGGACTCCTGGTGGGAGATGGCGCGGACGGTACGGGACGGGCTCGGCCGTCCCAGGTGGGCGGCCATCCACACGCTTGTGGCGGTGAGCCGGCCGAGGTCGACCCCGGTTTCGATGCCGAGGCCGTGGAGCATCCAGACGAGGTCTTCGGTGGCGAGGTTGCCGGTGGCGCTCTTCGCGTACGGGCAGCCGCCGAGGCCGCCCGCGGAGGCGTCGACGGTGGTCACGCCGTGGCGGAGGGCCGTGAGGGTGTTGGCCAGGGCCTGGCCGTAGGTGTCGTGGAAGTGCACGGCGAGGTGGTCGGTGGGGACGCCCGCCGCGTTGAACGCCGTGAGGAGGGCCGTGACCTGGCCCGGGGTGGCGACGCCGATCGTGTCGCCGAGGCTCAGCTCGTCGCAGCCCAGCTCGTACAGGCGGCGGCCGACGTCCGCGACGCGCTCGATCGGGACCGGGCCTTCCCAGGGGTCCCCGAAGCACATGGAGAGGTAGCCGCGGACCTTCGCGCCCTCGTCCTTCGCCCGGCGGACCACCGGCTCGAACATGGCGAGCGACGCGTCGACCGTGCGGTTGAGGTTGGCCTTGGCGAACGACTCGGTGGCGCTGGCGAAGACCGCGACCTCGCGTGCGCCCAGGGCGAGCGCGCGGTCGAGGCCGCGCTCGTTGGGGACGAGGACGGGGAGGCGGACGCCGATTCCGTCGACGAGGGGCAGGAGCTCCTCGGCGTCGGCCAACTGCGGGACCCACTCGGGGCGGACGAAGCTCGTCGCCTCGATCGTGCGCAGGCCCGCGTCGGCGAGGCGGCGGATGAAGTCCGCCTTCACCTCGACCGGGACGATCGCCTTCTCGTTCTGCAGCCCGTCGCGGGGGCCGACCTCGTGGATCCGGACGCGGTCCGGGAGGGCGGGGTCCCGTACGGGCATGGGCAGGCCGTCGGCCGTCATGCTTCCTCCTGGGCGGCGGGCTGGGCTGCGGGCTCCGCGGCGAGCTCCGTGGCGGGCTGGTCCGGGGTGACGACGGCCAGGACCTGGTCCATGGCGACCGTGCTGCCGGGGGTGACGTCCAGTTCCGTGACCGTGCCGTCGTGGGGGGCGGCGATGACGCGCTCCATCTTCATCGCCTCCACGACGAGCAGGCTCTGGCCGGCGGTGACCGTGTCCCCGACGGCCGCCTTGACGACGGTGACCGTGCCCGGCATGGGCGCCGTGAGCGCTCCGGCGTGCGCGGCGGCGTTCGCGCCCCCGGCGGCTACGGGGTCGTGGTCGAGGACGTGCCAGGTGTCGCCGGCGTGCGCCAGCCACGCTCCGTCGGGGCTGGTGACGAAGGGGGTGGTGCGGCCGTCGAGGTCGAGGGTGAGGCGGTGGGGGCCGGTGCGGAGGAGGCGCGCGCGGCGGGGGGCGCGGTGAGGCGCGCCTGCGGCGGGCTGTTCCCCCACCCCGCCCCTTCCCGAAACCGGGGGCAAGCCCCCGGGCCCCCCGACGCCCTTGCCCTGCTGCGCCGGGCCGCCCGCGGGCTGGCCGCCGGCCGCCGCTGCTCCGGCGGGAGCGCCTGCGGACCGCCCGCCGGCCGCCGTACCCGCGCCGGCCAAGCCGGCCCGCGCCTCCGCGCCCTCCGGCGCGTCCAGCAGCACCTCCGCCCCCGACGCCGTCGCCCGGACCCGGACCGTCACAGGATCCCGCCCCGGAACCCGCAGGTGGTGCGGTGTCCAGGCGGGCTCGCCGCCCAGGCGCCAGGCGTCGGGGACGGAGAAGGGGTCCGTCCAGTCGTCGGGAGCGGCGGCCGGGGCCAAGGCGTCGTGGCGCGCCAGGGCCGCCGTCGCGTACACCTCGTCCGGGACCGTGTCCGTCAGGAGCGACGGGCCGTCGCGGTCGACCAGGCCCGTGTCCAGGTCTCCCGAGACCACCGACGGGTGGGCGAGGAGGCGGCGGAGGAAGCCGGTGTTGGTCTCCAGGCCGAGGATGGTCGTGTCGGCGAGGGCGGCGCGCAGGCGGCGGAGGGCCGTGGCGCGGTCGGGGCCGTACGCGATGACCTTGGCGAGCATCGGGTCGTAGTCCGTGCCGACCTCCGTGCCGGGGAGCAGGCCGGAGTCGACGCGGACGCCGGGGCCCTCCGGTTCGTGGAGCGCGACGATCCTGCCGGCGGACGGGAGGAAGCCGCGGGCCGGGACCTCGGCGCAGATGCGGGCCTCGACGGCGTGGCCGGTGAGCGACACGTCGTCCTGGGCGAAGTCCAGATGCTCGCCCGCCGCCACCCGGAGTTGCCATTCCACCAGGTCCAGGCCCGTGACCAGCTCCGTCACCGGGTGCTCGACCTGGAGGCGGGTGTTCATCTCCATGAAGTAGTAGGCGGACGGGTCGCCGCCGGGGACGATGAACTCGACCGTGCCCGCGCCCGTGTAGCCGCACGACCTGGCCGCCTGGACGGCCGCGGCGCCCATCGCCGCGCGGGTGGCCTCGTCCAGCAGGACGCTCGGCGCCTCCTCGATGATCTTCTGGTGGCGGCGCTGGAGCGAGCACTCGCGCTCGCCGAGGTGGACGACGTTGCCGTGGCCGTCCGCGAGGACCTGGATCTCGATGTGCCGGGGGCGGTCGATCCACCGCTCCACCAGCAGCGTGTCGTCGCCGAAGGAGCCGCGCGCCTCGCGCCGGGCCGCCGCGATCTCCTCGGCGAGCAGCGCCTCGTCGCGGACCAGCCGCATGCCCTTGCCACCGCCCCCGGCGGATGGCTTCAGGAGGACCGGCATGCCGATCTCCCGTGCCGCGTCGGTCAGTTCGGCGTCGGTCAGGCCGCTGCCCGTCGAGCCCGGCACGACCGGGACGCCCGCCGCGCGGACCGTCTCCTTGGCGCGGATCTTGTCGCCCATGAGGTCGATCGCGTCGGCCGGCGGGCCGATGAAGACCAGCCCGGCGTCCGCGCAGGCGCGGGCGAAGGCCGCGTTCTCGGCGAGGAAGCCGTAGCCGGGGTGGACGGCCCGCGCGCCGGACCGCTCGGCGGCGGCCAGCAGCCGTTCGACGGACAGGTAGCTCTCCGCGGCGGAGGCGGGGCCGAGGCGGACGGCCGTGTCGGCCTCGCGGACGTGCCGGGCGTCGGCGTCCGCGTCGCTGTAGACGGCGACCGAGCGGATGCCCAGCTCCCGCAGGGTGCGGATGACGCGGACGGCGATCTCGCCTCGGTTGGCGACCAGGACACTCTCGAACATCGTCGACATCGTCACGTCTCCTCTCACATCCGGAAGACGCCGTAGCCGGGCGCGTTCGGGTCGCGTTCGGGCAGGGGCGCGTTGGCGCAGGCGGTGAGGGCGAGGCCGAGGACCCGGCGGGTCTCCAGCGGGTCGATGACGCCGTCGTCCCACAGCCGGGCGGTCGCGTAGTAGGCGTTGCCCTGGGTCTCGTACTGCTCGCGGACGGGCGCCTTGAACGCCTCCTCGTCGTCCGCGCTCCACTCCTCGCCGCGCGCCTCCAGCTGGTCGCGCTTGACGGTGGCGAGGACGGAGGCGGCCTGTTCGCCGCCCATCACGGAGATCTTGGCGTTGGGCCACATCCACAGGAAGCGGGGCGAGTAGGCCCGGCCGCACATCGAGTAGTTGCCAGCGCCGTACGAGCCGCCGATGACCACCGTCAGCTTGGGGACGCGGGCGCAGGCCACCGCCGTCACCATCTTGGCGCCGTGTTTGGCGATGCCGCCGGCCTCGTACTGCCGGCCGACCATGAAGCCGGAGATGTTCTGGAGGAAGACGAGCGGGATGCCGCGCTGGTCGCAGAGCTCGATGAAGTGGGCGCCCTTCTGGGCGGATTCGGCGAAGAGGATGCCGTTGTTGGCGATGACGCCGACCGGGTGGCCGTGGATCCGGGCGAAGCCGGTCACCAGCGTCTGCCCGAACTCGGCCTTGAACTCGGCGAACCGGGAGCCGTCCACCACCCGCGCGATGACCTCGCGGACGTCATAGGGGGTGCGGGAGTCGACGGGGACGGCGCCGTAGAGGCCGGCCGGATCGACCTTGGGCTCCTCGACGGGCTCCACCCGCCAGGGGAGCGGCCCGCGGTCACCGAGCGTCGAGACGATCGTGCGGACGATCCGCAGCGCGTGCGCGTCGTCCTCCGCGAGGTGGTCGGTGACGCCGGAGACCTTGGAGTGCACCTCGCCGCCGCCCAGCTCCTCGGCGGTGACGACCTCGCCGGTGGCCGCCTTCACCAGCGGCGGGCCGCCGAGGAAGATCGTGCCCTGGTTGCGGACGATCACGGCCTCGTCGCTCATCGCGGGGACGTACGCGCCGCCGGCCGTGCAGGAGCCCAGGACGGCGGCGATCTGCGGGATGCCGGCGCCGGACATCCGGGCCTGGTTGTAGAAGATCCGGCCGAAGTGCTCGCGGTCCGGGAAGACCTCGTCCTGCATCGGCAGGAAGGCACCGCCGGAGTCGACCAGGTAGAGACAGGGGAGCCGGTTCTCCAGGGCGATCTCCTGCGCCCTGAGGTGCTTCTTGACGGTCATCGGGTAGTACGTGCCGCCCTTGACCGTCGCGTCATTGGCGACGATCACCGTCTCGCGGCCCGAGACCCGGCCGATGCCCGCGATCACCCCGGCGGCGGGGGCGGCCCCGCCGTACAGGCCGTCGGCGGCCAGCGGGGCCAGTTCGAGGAAGGGCGAGCCGGGGTCCAGCAGGGCGTCCACCCGGTCCCGGGGGAGCAGCTTGCCCCGCGCGGTGTGCCGGGCGCGGGCGCGCTCGCCGCCGCCCAGCCGGGCCGCCTCCAGCTTCTCGCGCAGCCGTGCGACGAGCTCGCGGTGCGCGGCCTCGTTGCCGCGCCAGCTTTCGGACGTCGGATCCGCGGCGCTGACCAGCGCCGGTGCCTGCTGCATGGACTCGAAGCTCCCTTGCTTCCGTGCCACGTGCGGTGAGTAACCGTTGCGTTGTACAGCCGTTGGTACAGCCGTTGCGGTTAATGAGCGTTAACAGATCCTCTTCAGGTTAACGGCCGCTAACGGCGCTGTCTACAATTTGTTCGGTGACCCCTGTGAACCCCGCCCCCACCGATGCGAGCCCCGCCCGCACCGCTCCCTCCGTCCCCGCCCCCACGCGCCGCGAGCAGATCCTCCGCGAGGCCGCGCGCCTCTTCGCCGAGCGCGGTTTCCACGGCGTCGGGGTGGACGAGATAGGGGCCGCGGTCGGCATCAGCGGCCCGGGGCTCTACCGCCACTTCGCGGGCAAGGACGCGATGCTCGCCGAGCTGCTGGTCGGCATCAGCGGCCGGCTCCTGGCGAGCGGCCGGGAGCGGCGGGCCGCGGCCGAGGCGGCGGACGCCGGTCCGGCCGCCGTCCTGGGCTCGCTCATCGACGGGCACATCGACTTCGCCCTGGACGACCGGGCGCTGATCATCCTGCACGACCGGGAGCTCGGCCAGCTCCGCGAGGCCGACCGCAAGCAGGTCCGCTCGCTCCAGCGGCAATACGTCGAGCTGTGGGTGGACGTGGTGCGCGCGCTGCACTGCGGGGTCGCCGAGGACGACGCGCGGGCCGCCGTGCACGCGGTGTTCGGCCTGCTCAACTCCACCCCGCACCTCGGCCGCGTCGGCGGGCTGCCCGGCCGCGACGCCACCGCGGCGCTGCTCCGCCGGCTGGCGCACGGCGCCCTCGCGGCCCTCACCGGCCCCGCCCGCCACTGACGTTCCGGACGCGCCCAACCCCGGCGGGATCTGGACAGTCCCGGAGACCGCCGGGTAGCTTTCGCTGAGCAAGCGCTCAGCCGACCGCGGGCCGGCGGAACCGGCCCCGCCGAGGGGGTAGTTGTGCGTCGGACGGTGTTCAACGAGGACCATGAGGCGTTCCGGGAGACCATCCGCGCCTTCGTCGCCGCGGAGGTCGTCCCCTGTTACGACGAGTGGCGCGAGGCCGGGCAGGCGCCGCGCGACTTCTACAAGAAGCTCGGCGAACTCGGCGTCTTCGGCATCGAGGTCCCTGAGGAGTACGGCGGCGCCGGCGAGACCAGCTTCAAGTACCAGGCCGTCATCACCGAGGAGTGCGCCCGCGCGGCCGTCAGTTTCGGCGGCAGCAGCGTGCACACCGCGCTCGTCCTGCCGTACCTCCTGAAGTACGCCACCGAGGAGCAGAAGCGGCGCTGGCTGCCGCCGTTCGTCAGCGGCGACATGATGACCGCCATCGCCATGACCGAGCCCGGCACCGGCTCCGACCTGGCCGGCATGAAGACCACCGCCAAGCTCTCCGCGGACGGCACCCACTACGTCCTCAACGGCGCCAAGACCTTCATCACCGGCGGTGTGCTCGCCGACCGCGTGATCGTCTGCGCCCGCACCGCCCCGCCCACCCCCGAGGACCGGCGCGGCGGGATCACGCTCCTCTTCGTCGACGCCCGCTCCGAGGGCTACGCGGTCGGCCGCAAGCTGGAGAAGCTCGGCCTGAAGACCTCCGACACCGCCGAACTCTCCTTCACCGACGTCAAGGTGCCCGTCGGCGACCGGCTCGGCGAGGAGGGCAAGGCCTTCTCCTACCTCGCGCACAACCTCCCGCAGGAGCGGCTGGGCATCGCCTTCTCGGCGTACGCGCAGTCCGCCGCCGCCGTGGAGTTCGCGCGGAAGTACGTGGCCGAGCGCACGGTCTTCGGGCAGCCGGTGGCCTCGTTCCAGAACACCAAGTTCGTCCTCGCCGACTGCAAGGCCGAGGTCGACGCCATGCAGGCCGTCGTGGACCGGGCGCTGGACGCGCACGACGCGCGCGAGCTGAGCGCCGCCGACGCCGCGTCCGCCAAGCTCTTCACCACCGAGCGCGCCGCCGTGGTCATCGACAAGTGCCTCCAGCTGCACGGCGGTTACGGCTACATGATGGAGTACCCCATCGCCCGGCTGTACGCCGACACCCGCGTCAGCCGGATCTACGGCGGCACCAGCGAGGTCATGCGCTCCATCGTCGCCAAGTCGATGGGCCTCTGAGCACCTTCGGAAACGGAACGGCACCGCACGTGAACGAACCCCCGGCCCCGCTGCAGGACCTCCTGGACCTCCTCGACCTCGAACGGATCGAGGAGGACATCTTCCGCGGCACCAGCCGGCCCGCCCTCATCCCCCGCGTCTTCGGCGGCCAGGTCGCCGCCCAGGCGCTGGTCGCGGCCGGCCGGACGGTCCCGGACGACCGGTTCCCGCACTCCCTGCACGCCTACTTCCTGCGGGCGGGCGACCCCGGCGCGCCCATCGTCTACACGGTGGACCGCATCCGCGACGGCCGCTCCTTCACCACCCGCCGTGTCGTCGCCGTCCAGCGCGGCCGGCCGATCTTCCACCTCTCGGCCTCCTTCCAGCTTTACGAGGAGGGGCTGGAGCACCAGGAGCCGGCCCCGCCCGCGCCCGACCCGCTCACCCTGCCGACCGCCGCCGAGCTGCTGCCCCGGTACGCCGACCGGTTCGCGGGCCCGGACGTCGTCGAACGGCTGCTGGAGGCCCGGGCCGCGGTCGACCTGCGGTACGTCGGCGACCCGCCGTTCGCCCGCTACGGGGAGCCGCGCGAACCCCGGTCGCAGGTGTGGTTCCGCACCAACGGCAAGCTCGCCGACGACCCGCTGCTCCACGTCTGCCTGGCCACCTACGTCTCCGACATGACGCTGCTCGACTCCGTCCTGCTCGCCCACGGGCGCGGCGGCTGGGTGGTCGGCGACGTCGTCGGCGCCAGCCTGGACCACGCGATGTGGTTCCACCGGCCGTTCCGCGCGGACGAGTGGCTGCTCTACGACCAGGAGAGCCCCACCTCCCAGGGCGGCCGGGGGCTGGCCCGCGGCCGGATCTTCACGGAGGGCGGGGAGTTGGCGGTGTCGGTGATTCAGGAGGGGCTGGTGCGGACGCCGCGTGCGCTCGGCTGAAGGGTCGTCAGTGCCGCCCGGTAGGCTCTTCCGCCGGAAGAGGGGGAGAGACCTGTGCGCAACGTCCTGTTGATGGCCGCGGGGGCCGTCGTCATCGTCCTGACGATCCTGCTGATGTTCTTCTGGCACCAGTGGCTCCTGGACCTCGCCGGCAACCCCCGGTTCGCCGCCGGCCTCGCCGGACGCGCCGCCGAGGCGGGGGCGCTGTACGGCGGGACGTGGCTGTGCGTCCGCGGCTGGAACGGGCGGAACGGGCGCCGGGCGGCCTGACTATCCAGCCCGTTGGGGGTGCCCCCTCTGGGGGAGTTTGAGGACGAGCGGCGAAGCCGCGACAGGGGGTCTGGGGCGCAGCCCCAGGAAGCGGCGAAGGGGTGGGACCGGGGCAGCTCACCCCACCGCCGGCAACCCCGCCGCGTCCAGCAGGTACGCCGTCATCGGCTCGTAGAACCGAGGGTCGACGACATGGTCGTCGAGCGGCACGGCGACCCGGAGCAACCCCTCCGCCTCCGCGAGGAACAGCGCCGGATCGTTGCAGTCCGCGAAGCCGACCGTGTCGATCCCGCGCTGCGCCGCGCACCCCGCCCAGCCGTGGTCGGCGACCACCAGGTCGGGCCGCGGGCGGCCCTCGCGGGCCAGCCCGTCCAGGACCGCCGCCATCGGGGCGGGGGAGTGGGTGTGCCACAGCGTCGCCCCGCGCTCGAACACCGCCACGTCCGCGACCTGGTACACCACGCCCTCGTCCGCCCGCAGCCCGCCGGGCACGGAGACGATCTCGCAGCCGGCGGCGCGCAGGGCCGCGGCCGTCGCCCGGTGCACGTCCAGCAGGCCGCCGGGGTGGCCGGTGGCGAACAGCACCCGCCGCCGCGCCTCCGCCGCCTTCCGCAGGAACAGGGCCGCCCGCTCCAGCGCGGCGATCGTCAGCTCCGGGTCGATGGCGTCCTGCCCGGACCGCAGCGCGGGGTCGTCGCTGACCCCGCAGCGCTCGGCCATGACGGCCAGCACGTCCTGCTCGTCCGTCCAGCGGTCGCCCAGCTCCACGCCCAGCCAGTGCGACCGGTCGCCGCGGGCGAGCGCGCGGTAGTGGTCGAGGCTGTTCTGCCGGGGCGTGGCGACCACCCCCGCGATGCGCGTCCGGACGAGGTGGTCGAACAGCTCGGCTCGGCTGGGTACGGTCTGCGGCGTCGGCATGCCCCCCATTCTTCCCCGCGGGCCGCGATGGACGCCGTGTCCATAAGGGGAGCCCGGACCCACAGTTCCGTATATGTGCGGAATCCCGGCCCCTGCCTACCCTCTGGTACGTCCCCGTACGTCCCAGGCAGCGATCCGAGAGGCTCCCCGCATGACCACCGTCGCCCCCCGTGAACCGCGCGGCCCCGTCGACTCGTCCCGCATCCCGCGCTACGCCGGACCGGCGACCTTCGCCCGCCTGCCGCGGCTCGACGAGGTCGGCACGGCCGACGTCGCGGTCGTCGGCGTGCCCTTCGACACCGGTGTCTCCTACCGCCCCGGCGCCCGCTTCGGCGGCAACGCCATCCGCGAGGCCTCCCGGCTGCTGCGCCCCTACAACCCGGCGCAGGACGCGTCGCCGTTCGCCCTCGCGCAGGTCGCGGACGCCGGTGACATCGCCGCCAACCCGTTCGACATCAACGAGGCCGTCGAGACGATCGAGGCCGCGGCCGACGACATCCTCGGCACCGGCGCCCGCATGATGACGCTGGGCGGCGACCACACGATCGCGCTGCCGCTGCTGCGCTCGGTCGCCAAGAAGCACGGCCCGGTCGCGCTGCTGCACTTCGACGCGCACCTGGACACCTGGGACACCTACTTCGGTGCCGAGTACACCCACGGCACCCCGTTCCGCCGGGCCGTCGAGGAGGGCATCCTCGACACCTCCGCCCTCTCCCACGTCGGCACCCGCGGCCCGCTGTACGGCAAGAAGGACCTGACCGACGACGAGAAGATGGGCTTCGGCATCGTCACCTCGGCGGACGTCTACCGCCGCGGCGCCGACGAGGTCGCCGACCAGCTCCGCCAGCGCATCGGCGACCGCCCGCTGTACATATCGATCGACATCGACTGCCTCGACCCGGCGCACGCCCCCGGCACCGGCACCCCCGAGGCCGGCGGCATGACCTCCCGCGAGCTGCTGGAGATCCTGCGCGGCCTGGCCTCCTGCAACCTGGTCTCGGCGGACGTCGTCGAGGTGGCGCCCGCGTACGACCACGCCGAGATCACGGCCGTGGCCGCGTCCCACACGGCGTACGAGCTGACGACGATCATGTCGCGGCAGATCGCGGCCGGGCGGGCGCAGGGCTGACCCCGCACGACGGGCCCGTTGCGTGGCACGTGGTGGCCCGCCGCGTGGCGCACGTGGCGGGCTCGTCGCGTAAAAGCGGCGTAAGCCCGGGCAGCCGGAGCGACAAGGGCGCGTAAGGAAGCGGTCACCGGGCGTGCCCGGCACGGTTGGGTGGGGTCACCGTCCACCCCGCCGCGACCGCGAAGGCCACCCCTCTGATGCTGCGCCTGCTCCCCGAACAGGAAGCCACCCCGCCGAGTCCCGCCCCGGCCGGAGGAGGGCGGCGCCGGCACCGGCGGGTGGCCGGGGGCGCGGTCGAGCCGCGGCAGCTGCTCGCGTCCTTCCCGGACGCGGTCCGCAAGCTGGACCCCCGGGTGATGGTGCGCAACCCGGTGATGTTCGTGGTGGAGGTCGGCTCCGTCCTCACCACGCTCTCCGCGATCGTCTCGCCGTCCGTCTTCGCCTGGCTGATCAGCTGCTGGCTGTGGCTCACCGTCGTCTTCGCCAACCTCGCCGAGGCCGTCGCCGAAGGGCGCGGCAAGGCGCAGGCGGAGACCCTGCGCCGGACCCGGAGCGCGACCGTCGCCCGCCGGCTGCGGTCCTGGCGGGTCGGCATGGGACGGGACGGCTGGGAGGAACAGCGGGTCCCCGCGGCCGAGTTGAGGCCGCAGGACTTCGTGGTGGTCGAGGCCGGCGAGACCGTACCGGGGGACGGCGAGGTCGTCGAGGGCGTCGCCGCCGTCGACGAGTCGGCCGTCACCGGCGAGTCCGCCCCGGTGATCCGCGAGGCGGGCGGCGACCGCTCGGGGGTCACCGGGGGCACGACGGTGCTCTCCGACCGGATCGTCGTCCGGATCACCTCCCGCCCCGGACACACCTTCCTCGACCGCATGATCTCGCTCGTCGAGGGCACCACCCGGCAGAAGACCCCCAACGAGCTGGCCCTCAACATCCTGCTCGCGTGCCTGACGGTCATCTTCATCCTCGCCGTGGTGAGCCTCCAGCCCATGGCCGGCTGGGCGGGCGCCCAGCAGAGCATCACCGTGCTCGTCGCCCTCCTGGTCACCCTCATCCCCACCACCATCGGCGCGCTGCTCTCCGCGATCGGCATCGCGGGCATGGACCGGCTGGTCCAGCGCAATGTGATCGCCCTGTCCGGGCGGGCCGTGGAGGCCGCCGGGGACGTCAACACCCTGCTCCTCGACAAGACCGGCACCATCACCCTCGGCAACCGGCGGGCGGACTCCTTCGTCCCGGTCAAAGGCGTCCCCCGGGAGCTGCTCGCCGACGCCGCCCAGCTCGCCTCGCTGTCCGACGGGACGCCCGAGGGCCGCTCGATCGTCGAACTCTCACGGCGGCAGGGCGTCCACCGCGACGAGGCCGACTTCGCGCACGGCCGGTTCGTGCCGTTCTCGGCGCAGACGAGGATGAGCGGCGCCGACTTCGCGCACGGCGACGCGTTCTGCCGCATCCGCAAGGGCGCGGCCGCGTCCGTCATCCACTGGGTCACCCAGCGCGGCGGCGAGGTCCCCGTCGACGCCCGCTGGATCGCCGACTCCATCGCGGCCGGCGGCGGCACCCCGCTGCTCGTCGCCCTGGAGGACCACGACGGCACCCGCGTCCTCGGCGCCGTCCACCTCAAGGACGTCGTCAAGGACGGCATGCGCGAGCGGTTCGAGGAACTGCGCCGCATGGGCATCAAGACCGTCATGGTCACCGGGGACAACCCGCTCACCGCCAAGGCCGTCGCGGCGGAGGCCGGCGTGGACGACTACCTGGCCGAGGCCACCCCGGAGCGCAAGCTCGCCCGCATCCGCGAGGAGCAGGCGGGCGGCAACCTCGTGGCGATGACCGGCGACGGGACGAACGACGCGCCCGCGCTGGCCCAGGCGGACGTCGGCGTCGCCATGAACACCGGCACCTCGGCCGCCAAGGAGGCCGGGAACATGGTGGACCTGGACTCCAACCCCACCAAGCTCATCGAGATCGTCGAGGTCGGCAAGCAGCTGCTCATCACCCGCGGGGCCCTCACCACCTTCTCCATCTGCAACGACGTCGCCAAGTACTTCGCGATCGTCCCCGCCATGTTCGGCGGGGCGGCGGGCTACGGAGGACTGGAGAAGCTCAACATCATGGGCCTGCACAGCCCGTCCTCGGCCATCGCCTCGGCGATCGTCTTCAACGCCCTGGTCATCATCGCCCTCATCCCGCTGGCCCTGCGCGGGGTGCGCTACGCCCCCTCGTCCGCCCACGACCTGCTCCGCCGCAACCTGAGCCTGTACGGCCTGGGCGGCCTCGTCGCCCCGTTCCTCGGCATCAAGGCCCTCGATCTGCTGATCCAGTACGTGCCGGGCATGTGATCCCGCCGGCCCCTCGTGTAGCGCCCCTCGTGTTGCGGCGGGATGAAATCCGCCGCCCCCGGCGTTTGCGCCTCTCGGTAAGGCGTACGAGGCGGGAGGACCCGGGTGGCGGTTCAGGCGGAGAAGGCGGCGAAGGCGGAGCATCGGACGGACGGTCCCGGCTGGGCCAGGCGGCTCGCCGGGTACTGCTGGCGGTACCGGCGGGCCGTGCTGCTCGCCCTCGGGTCCTCGCTGGGCGGCATGGCCGTCACGGCCCTCGTCCCGCTCATACCCAAGGTGATCATCGATGACGTCATCGGTGGTCACCACCGCTCCCTGGCCCCCTGGGCCACCCTGCTGATCGTCGCCGCGGTCGTCGTCTACGGCCTCACCTACGTCCGCCGCTACTACGGCGGCCGACTGGCGCTCGACGTCCAGCACGACCTGCGTACCGAGATGTACGCGTCCATAGCCCGGCTGGACGGCAAGCGGCAGGACGAGCTCTCCACCGGCCAGGTCGTCGGCCGGGCCACCAGCGACCTCCAGCTGATCCAGGGCCTGCTGTTCATGCTGCCGATGATGATCGGCAACATCCTCCTCTTCCTGATCTCGCTCGTCGTGATGGCGGTCCTGTCGCCGCTGCTCACCGTCGTCGCCCTCGCCGTCGCCCCCGCCCTCTGGTTCCTCGCCTCCCGCAGCCGCGTCAAGCTCTTCCCCGCCACCTGGTACGCCCAGGGGCAGGCCGCCGCCGTCGCCGGCGTCGTGGACGGCGCGGTCGGCGGCGTCCGGGTCGTCAAGGGCTTCGGGCAGGAGGCCCAGGAGTCCGGGAAGCTCCGGAAGGTCAGCCGCCGGCTGTTCGCCGGGCGGCTGCGCACCGTCAAGCTCAACTCCCGCTACACCCCGGCCCTCCAGGCCGTCCCCGCGCTCGGCCAGGTGGCCATGCTCGCGCTCGGCGGCTGGCTGGCGACCCGCGGGCAGATCACGCTCGGCACGTTCGTCGCCTTCTCCACCTACCTCGCGCAGCTCGTCGGCCCGGTCCGGATGCTGACGATGATCCTCACCGTGGGCCAGCAGGCCCGCGCCGGCGTCGAGCGCGTCCTGGAACTGATCGACACCGAGCCGGTGATCGACGAGCGTCCCGACGCCCACGAGCTGCCCGCCGACGCCCCCGCGACCGTCGAGTTCGACGACGTCTCGTTCGGCTACGACCCCGCGCGGCCCGTCCTCGACGGCGTCACCCTGCGGATCGAGCCCGGCGAGACGGTCGCCGTCGTCGGCGCGTCCGGCAGCGGCAAGTCGACGCTGTCCCTGCTGCTCCCGCGCTTCTACGACGTGACGTCCGGCGCCGTCCGCATCGGCGGGCACGACGTCCGCGACCTCACCCACGCCTCGCTGCGGGCCGCGATCGGGCTGGTGCCGGAGGACAGCTTCCTGTTCTCCGACAGCGTCCGCGACAACATCGCGTTCGGCCTGCCAGGCGCCACCGACGAGCAGGTCCGCACCGCCGCCCGGGCCGCGCAGGCCGACGGCTTCATCTCCGCGCTGCCCGAGGGCTACGACACCAAGGTCGGCGAGCAGGGCCTGACCCTCTCCGGCGGCCAGCGGCAGCGCATCGCCCTCGCCCGCGCGATCCTCGCCGACCCCCGGCTGCTCCTCCTCGACGACGCCACCTCGGCGGTCGACGCGCGCGTCGAGCACGAGATCCACGAGGCGCTGCGCGGCGTGATGGCCGGCCGGACGACGCTGCTGATCGCCCACCGCGCGTCCACCCTCGGCCTCGCCGACCGCATCGCGGTGCTGGACGGCGGCCGGCTGGTGGACGTCGGCACGGCCGACGAGCTCCAGGAGCGGTGCGCCCTCTACCGGCGGCTGCTCACCGACCCCGACGAGCTCGGCGGCGTCGCCAAGGACCCGGCGGGTGCGACGGAACCGCCCGTCGACACGGTCGAGGACGCGGTGGACGGCCGCGTGGACGGCGTCACGCCCGCGCTCTGGAACCGGGACGGCATGGCGGAAGCGGACGATCCGCACGGCTCCCTCACCGGCATGCCCGCCACCCCCGAACTCCTCGCCAAGGTCGCGGCCCTGCCGCCGGCCACCGACACCCCGGACATCGACGAGGAGCGGGCCGCCCGCCCCGAGGAGGCGTACGGGCTGCGGCAGCTGCTGCGCGGCTTCGGCGCGCCGCTGGCGGTGAGCCTGCTGCTGGTGGCGGTGGACGCGGTCGCCGGGCTGCTGCTGCCGGTGCTGATCCGGCACGGCATCGACCAGGGCGTGGAGCGGATGGCGCTCGGCGCGGTCTGGGCGGCGTCCGGGCTGGCGCTGCTGGTCGTCGCCGCCCAGTGGGCGGCCCAGGTCGGCGAGACCCGGATGACGGGCAGGACCGGCGAACGCATCCTGTACTCCCTCCGTCTGAAGATCTTCGCGCAGCTCCAGCGCCTCGGCCTCGACTACTACGAGCGCGAGCTCACCGGCAAGATCATGACCCGGATGACGACGGACGTGGACGCCCTGTCCACGTTCCTCCAGACCGGTCTCGTCACGGCCGTCGTCTCCGTCCTCACCTTCCTCGGCATCCTCGTCGCGCTGCTCGTCATCGACGTCCAGCTGGCCCTGGTGGTCTTCGCGACGCTGCCGCTGCTCGTCGTCGGCACGGTCTTCTTCCGGCGGCAGAGCGTCAAGGCGTACGAACTCGCCCGGGAGCGGGTCGGGCTCGTCAACGCCGACCTCCAGGAGAGCGTCGCCGGCCTGCGCATCGTCCAGGCGTACCGCCGCGAGGAGGCCGGCGCCGACCGGTTCGCCGAACGGAGCGACGGCTACCGGCGGGCGCGGGTGCGGGGGCAGTGGCTGATCTCGGTGTACTTCCCCTTCGTCCAGCTCCTGTCGTCGGTGGCGTCGGCGGCGGTGCTGATCGTCGGTGCGGGGAGGGTGGACGACGGGACGCTGACGACGGGCGCGCTGGTCGCCTATCTGCTGTACATCGACCTGTTCTTCGCCCCCGTGCAGCAGCTCTCGCAGGTCTTCGACGGCTACCAGCAGGCGACGGTGTCGCTGGGCCGGATCCAGGCGCTGCTGCGCGAGCGGACGTCCACGCCGGTGGCGGCGGACGCGCGGGCGGTGGGGAAGCTGCGCGGCGAGATCGTCTTCGACGACGTGCACTTCCGCTACGGTTCGGACGACCCCGATTCCGACTCCGGCACCGGTGGTCGCGCCCAGGCCCTCACCGGCATCGACCTGACCATCCCGGCCGGCCAGACCGTCGCCTTCGTCGGCGAGACGGGAGCGGGCAAGTCCACGCTGGTGAAGATGGTCGCCCGCTACTACGACCCGACGTCGGGGGCGGTCCGGGTGGACGGGGACGACCTGCGGGAGCTGGACCCGGTCGCGTACCACCACCGCCTGGGCGTCGTCCCCCAGGAGCCCTACCTCTTCCCCGGCACGGTCCGCGACGCCATCGCCTACGGCCGGCCGGACGCGTCCGACGCGGAGGTGGAGGCGGCGGCGCGGGCGGTCGGGGCGCACCCGATGATCGCGACGCTGGACGGCGGCTATCTGCATCCGGTCGCGGAGCGCGGCCGCAACCTGTCCGCCGGGCAGCGCCAGTTGATCGCCCTGGCGCGGGCGGAGCTCGTCGACCCGGACATCCTGCTGCTCGACGAGGCGACGGCCGCCCTCGACCTCGCCACGGAGGCCCTGGTCAACGAGGCGACGGACCGCCTGGCGGGGCGGCGCACGACCCTCGTCGTCGCCCACCGCCTGACGACGGCCGCGCGGGCGGACCGGGTGGTCGTCCTGGACGGGGGCAGAGTCGTGGAAGACGGCACCCACGCCGAACTCCTGGCGCTGGACGGCCGGTACGCGGAGCTGTGGCGCACGTTCGCGGGCGGCGCGGGCCGGGAGGAGGCGCTCGGGGTGGGCGCCTGAGGACGGGCTTGGGGCGTGTCATGGCGTCACCTCTAGGCTGACGCCATGACGTCACACCCGCACCAGCCGTTGCTGCGCCTGCTCTCCGACACCCACGTCCCCGCCGACGTCCGGCACGCCTTCGGCTACCTCCGCCCGGTGGCCGAGGGGCTGGTCGAGGGCATCGCCCTCGACACCCCCGACTCGATCGTGCTCCTGGACGACAAGGGCGTGGCGTCGGACGGCGACCCGGCGGCCCTGCGCGCGGCGGCCCGCGCCAACCTCGCGGCGCTGCCGATGGGCCACGACCGGCTGGACCGGCCCGACGGGACCGTCCTGTACATCGTGGGCGCGGGTTCCGCGCACGCCGCCAGCAAGATCCTCGTCCTGGACGAGCTGGTCCGCGAGGTCACCGGGCAGGCGCCGCCCGCCGAGGGCGTCCTCGTGACCGTACCGAGCCGGCACAACCTCGCCTTCCACCCCGTCGTGGACGGAACGATCGTCAGCGCCGTCAACGACCTGGCGGCGTTCGGTCTCGGCGCGTACCAGGACAACCCCGATACCTGCCTCTCGCCCCGGGTCTACTGGTGGCAGAACGGCACCCTGACCTCGCTGACGGTCATCGACCACGAGACGCGTCAGTTCTCCATCCGGCCGCCGGAGGAACTCCTCGCCATTATGCGGCGGTTGGCCGGGGTCTGAGTGGAGGTCCGCCTTCCGAACCATCCGCAGGGCTACAGGAGATCACGGATCGGGGGATACGGCACGGCTCCGGAAGTGAACTCCTTGTAGGCGCCCTGCGGGTACGTCATGATCGCCCAATGGGCGCTCTTCGCCCCTCGGACGGTGCGGAGTGCGCACATCACCGCCCCGGCACGCGACGTCGCGTTTCCGGGAATCCTTCGCCGTTGAGGAGTGATGGGCAGCATGCGAGGTTCAGGAAGGGCGAGATTACGTCCCGGCGGGCGCGGACGGAGCAGACGTCTGCGCGGCCACTGCCTCATCGCGTTCGCCTTGGCGATGGCGTTGCTGGTGGCGGGGGCCGGGGAATCCGCCGTGGCGCAGGGACGCGCCGAGACGTCCGGTGAGGCGTGCGGCGCGCACGCCACCTCCTTCGCCATCGAACAGAACGCGCCCGTGACGCTCCGGATGGGCTGCGCCCGTGACGCCGGGATGCTCCGGACGCTGGGGAAGAGCGATGACGACTTGATCGTCGCCCTCGATTTCAACGTTCCCCCCGAGGGTCGGGACCAGTTGGACAAAGTCACGTCGGACTGGGTCGCCTCGATCCGTGCCGACCAGGACGCGGGCATGACCTTGGGCCAGTCGGTGGCCAAGCGGCTCCAGCGGAACAGCGTGGGGATCTATCCCCCGAAGGACTGGAGTAACACCGCCGACTACGACGGGCGCGTGGTCTCCGTCGAGGACAGCGTCGTGATCGTGGTGCCCAAGGCGCAGGTCGGTACCACAGCGAACTACTGGCAGAAATTCATAGCCGGTGCTGTCGCCTTCGCAGTCACCGTCGTCTCCGGCGCCGCGTGCCTGCTCGCGTTCAACGTGGGGGCTCCGGCGGCGGCCCCGGTATGCGGAGCGGTGAGCGGGGCGATGGGCGCACTCGTCGGTGAGCTGATGAACGCCTATTTCGACAACCGTTCGCTGGGCGACGCCGACGTGTGGATGGAGGCGCTCGCCGTCGCGATATGGGGCGGCGTCAGCGGCGGCCTCGGCGGTCAGCTGCTGAAATGGGCTGCCTCGGGCACCACCTCCCTCATAACGGATGCTCAGCGAGGTCTGCGAGGCTGGATGACGAAGCTGGGGAACATGGGCAATGTCCTCGGATTCGTGGCCGACCGCCTCCAGGGCATGGCGCCGAGACTGCTCGAGAACCTGCAAAGGCTTTCCCGCGGCGTCGGACAGTCCGAGGTGCCGCTGAAGGTCATGGTGGTGGGCGATTCGATGTCCCAGGGCTACGAAGGGGACTGGACCTGGCGCTATCGCCTGTGGGAATGGTTCAAGCAGGAGCACATCGACGTCGACTTCGTCGGCCCGTACGAGGGAACCCGGCCGCAGGAGGCCCCCAAGGCCCCTGCTGCCCCGCCACTGCAGGGACAGGCGACGCAACCGGCCGAGAGCGCTCCCCTCACCTCGGGCGGGTACGCCGCCGGGGTGGCGCCGGAGTTCGACACCGACCACTTCGCGGTCTGGGGACGGCAGGCGGCGCAGGACAAGAAGCTGATCGCCGAGCAGGTGGCGAAATACCAGCCGGACATGCTGCTGGTGGGGCTCGGGTTCAACGACATGGGCTGGTTCGTCAGTGGCCCGGAAGGCACGCTGGACAGTATGCGGACGCTGGTCGACCAGGCCCGCGCCGTCAAACCGGACATCAATTTCGCTCTGGCCAATGTCCCGCAGCGGACGTTCATCGACGGCCGGGACGACCTGCCGGTGAACACCGAGAAGTACAACAGCATGCTCGCGGCCGCGATCCCGAAGTGGAGTACCGACAAGTCCCACGTGGCCCTGGTCGACTGGGCTCGCAACTACAGCTGCGACAGGGACAGATGCCATGCCGGTTACGACGGGCTGCACCCCAACGCCCTGGGCGAGTACCAGATCGCCCAGGCATTCGTGCGTACCTTGCACAACAGCTACGGCCTCGGCGAAGAACTGGTCCGCTTCCCCACGAACATCCCCGACCGGCCGGCGCTCACGCCGGGCACGATCTGGATCGATTCCGGACCGAGCGGAATCACCCTGAACTGGAAACCGGTCTACGGCGCCCGCGGTTACACGGTCCGGAACCGGATCAAGGGCTCCGGCACCTGGAACGAGGCCCCGGTCAGGGCGCCCCGCTTCGACACCACCTGGACGCTCGACGGCTGGGAGTGGGAATACCAGGTCCGCACCGACAACGCGGATGACGGGAAGTCCGGGTGGTCCGAGACGTTCAGCGCCACCGCACACCCGAAGACCGCCGCGGCGCCCAAGAAGATCGTCACCCGCGCCACCGCCACCGGCGTGGACGTGTCCTGGGACGCGCCGACCGGCCCGTACACCGACACGATCGACCGGTACGAGATCATCACCTGGGACAGGGACACCCCCGGGGCGTTCATCAACAGCACTGCGGTCAGGGGGACCTCAGCGCACATCGACGGGTTGATCCCGGACCACCACTACCTCGTCGCGGTGGTCACGTGGAACGCCGCCGGCGGTGGAATGCCGGGCGTCGCCCGTTCCGTCACCGTCGGCGCCGGGACGCCACCAGCCCCCGGCGACCTGAAGGTCACCTCCACCGATCCCACCACTGTGCAGTTGACCTGGGCCGGTTCCCGCCAGGCCGCCGGCTACCGCGTCTGGGTCCGCAATATCAACAGCGACAGCCCCTCCAAGGCCGACGAGTACGTCACCAACGAGACCAGCCGGGGCATCGCCTTCCTGTTCCCCGGCGTGTGGAACTACGAATTCTGTGTCACCGCCGTCAACGGCGAAGCGGAATCCGGCAAGTCCAACTGCGTGATCGCACCGCGGCCCCCGTCGAAAGGCACGGCCGCGGCCCCGCCAACGGCCCTCAGGAAGCCGGGCAACCCACTCTCCGCCCTGATCCGAGCACCCCGGACGCCGGCCGCGTCGGCCGGATAGCCCCGCCGGACGAGACGGCGCCTGGCCGTGCGGCTGGGCACCTTCACGCGTCGTCGCGGACAGGGGCTCCCCAACCGGACGTCAACGAAGATACGTCTCCTGCCACTGCACCGACGTCATACGCAACGCCGCCTCGGCGAGGGACTGCGCAGATGCGGTCTTGAGCCGAGAGCGGCTGGTGTCGATCCAGTTCTGGACGTTCTGATATCCCTGCTCGCGGTATTCCACTGCCTGAATCAGACACTCCAGCTTGTCGGCGTCATGGGCGCACAGAACCTCCAGTCCGGTTCCGTTCTCGTACTCCTCCACGATGCGCTGAACGCCAGCCCTGACAGCCGGATGGGCGCCCGAGACCTGGTCCGCGGTCACGCTCTCATTCGACGCCGCGGTCAGATACCGGCGTCCGATGTGCGGAATGTCCCCGACGCGCGTCTCCTGGGTGTCGTGGAAGAGGCAAAGGAGAGCCACCTTGGCAGGGTCGGCCCCCTCCATCATGGCCAGGACAGAGCCGATGATCCCCGTCCGGAACGAGTGCTCCGCGATCGACTCCGGTTCCTTCACTCCGGCGATCCACCACCCTGACCTCTTGGCCCGCTTCAACATGCCCATTTCCAGCAGGAAGCCGGCCGTCCCGTCGGTGTGCGACTCGCCCGTCATGGGGTGCCTTCCGGTGGTGAGATGACGTCAGAATTCGATGTCGGCTTTTTGGGCGAGCCTGACGAGTCGCGGATTGCTCCGCTTGTGCAGCGTCGTCAGGACTCGGATGAGTTCCTGGCTGGTGGGGTGCACTTTCGCCATTTGCGGAGCGATGCTCCAAGCCTTTTCCAGTTCCTCAAGAGCTCCGTCCCGATCGCCCAGCGCCAACTTGGAGCGAGCGGTGTTCATGTACATCGGGCTGGTTCGTGTGGCGGGAAGCCTCAACGGCCGCCGGACCGGGTCTTTGGTGAGGTCCTCCATGACCGCGATGGCGTCGGCGTACCTCCGGAGGTCACTGCACGTCGCGACGACGTGGATGGCGGTGTTCTGCGGGCCGAAGTGGATCCCGCCGATCCCGCCGGCGCGGTTGACGTCCCGGCCGAAATCCTCGGCGAGAGCCCAAGCGCTGTCGATGTGGCGGTCGGCCGTACGCTTGTCGCCCAGTCGGCCGGCCAAGGTCAGCCCCCGGAGGTGCAAGGTTCCCAGCGCGTAGGAGCGCTCGAATCCGGTGGCGCCCCCTCGCTCCACTTGAGTGATGGCGCGGTCCACGACGGCCAGGCCGTCTTCGAATTCTCCGTGGTTCAGATAGACCCCGGCTTCGTCCCTGGCGGCGACCGCGAGTGTCACCGGGTCGGCCTGCTGTGCGGCGATCTTTTGCTTGGTGACCGCCAAGTCGGCCAGGGTCATCCAACGGTGGCGTGCGGCAAGCCAGTAGACGCAGGAGTACGCCTCCGCCACCATGGCCCACGCCTCCGGAGTTCCCGTCCTGTGCGCGTGGTTCGTCACCTCCGACACAAGCGGCGGGAGTTTCAGCAGGACCTGGGTCAGGTCGGCCTTCCCGCGGATCTCGGACAGTTCGGTCAGCGCTGCCCTGAGCTGTTCCGGGCTCGTCGTGGATTCCGCCGGGAGGTCGAATCGCCGGATCGCCGAATTCAGGGCTTTCAGTGAGTCCTCGGCGCCGACAACCGGTGTGGATCCCAGAACCACTTCGAGGCTGACGCCGAATGCGCGCGCCAGCGCGGCAGCCACGCCCTGGGTCAGTGTCCGCTCGCCGCGTTCGATCTTTCCGATATGCGGCCTGGACAGCCCGGCGCGCCGTGCCAGCTCTTCCTGCTTCCAGCCGCGTTCGTCCCGGAGCACCCTCACGTTCGCTCCCGGCCCCGGAACCTCAATGATCGCGCTCATACTGCCCGGCTTTCGAATCGACGTTCGCCGTTGCCATGATCCAGCAACGGGCGCCCCTGGCAAGGTGTTTGGGTACCCGCTGGGTACCCCAAACCCCTGTCCTCCGACGTTACACAGGTCCAACCTGACAGTGCCCGATCACCGATGGCGGCTCGGTCGGTTGCTCATCGCCCACGAGCAGGATTTACGGAGGCCCGAACGTATGACGCACATGTCCTTCGGGATCGGGGCGCGCCCCGCGCTCGTGCCCAACCCGCACGTGCCGTGCGCCGCGTGCACGCGGATCACCGATGCGCGGCACGCCGCCGAGCGGGCCGGTGACTGGAAGCGTGTGGAGTTGCTGCGGCGGGAGGGGTTGCGGCACGGGGACGAGGTGCACCGTGGTTGACGACTGGGTTCCTCAACCGCTTGAACTCATCCTCGACATCGAACTCGACCGGTTCGGGGTCGTCGTCGGGTGGGACCAGGCCACCCGGCAGATCATCTTGCGCCCGCTCGGCGGCGGCCGGCCGTGGCGGCCGTCGCGCTACCGCCGCGCCACCACCACCGACAAGCTCCGCGCCCGCGTGCGCGAGCTGAACCGGGAGGGGAGGCGCGGATGGTGACCGCCGCAGGCAGCGGTGGTGATTCCCCGCCGGTGAGCAGCGCGCCGAGCGGCTGGGTCCGCAAGGAGTGCCCCGAGTGCGCCCGGTTGCAGGCCGAGTTCGGGCGGGCGCTCGGCGCCGGTGATCGTGGTGATGGCGAACGGGTGATGGCCGCTCGTGGGCTGCACCTGTACACGGCGCACTGGGGCCCTGCGACCCCTTGGGGCGCGTAGGCCCCCCCCGCAGGCTCCCGCCCGGCCGGACGGGGGCGCAACCGTACGGCGGCGTGGGGAGACACCCCACCCGCACCACTCATCCAAGGAGGATCCATGCCCTGGTGGCAGACGATGGCCGACGGCAACCCGCAAGACGACAGCGACAGCGGCAACAAGCACGGCGGCGGCGGGTCCGACGAGGGCGGCAACACCAACGACGGCAAGAACCCGGCGGACGGCGGCTGAGTGAACGCCGACGGCATGGAGGAGGCGGGTCCGAAGGGGCTCGCCTCCGCGCTCCTGGCGTCCGGAGCGCTGACCGGTGATTGGTTGCCCGCCTTCGAGGCGGTGCCCCGGCACTTGTTCGTGCCCGACGTCATCTGGCCCGGCCGCGCCGGCATGAACCGGCAAAGTGACCGGGTGGTTCGAAGGGACGAGCCCGAAGCCTGGTGGGCCGCCGTGTATCGAGACGCGCCGATCACCACCCAGTGGGACGACGGCACGTACACGGGGCCGGGGAAGGGAAAGGTGCCGTCCTGCTCCAACTCCATGCCCACCATGGTGTTCTCGATGCTCGATGCACTGAGTGTCGGAGAAGGGCACCGCGTGCTGGAGATTGGCACCGGAACCGGCTGGAACGCCGCCCTGCTGTCCCACCGCGTCGGCCCCGCGAACGTCGTCACGGTGGAGGTGGACGAGAACAGCGCGCACGAAGCGCGCACCCGGCTGGACGCGGCGGGGTACGCGCCGCTCACTGTGGTCGGAGACGGTGCCGAGGGGTTCCCCGACCGGGCTCCGTACGACCGGGTGATCGCCACGTGCTCCGTCGGCAGCCTGCCCCGGGCGTGGATCCGGCAGACGAAGCCCGGCGGCGTCATCGTCGCCCCATGGGGGCCCGTCTACGGCGGGGAAGCCGTGGTCCGCCTCACCGTCTCCGGAGACGGGTCCGCGTCCGGCCGGTTCGTCGGGTCGTCCGCGTTCATGCGGCTCCGGGCGCAGCGAACCGAGCGGACGCACGTCCGGGAGTACCTCGGGGGCCGGAAGTGGCCGGCCGACGGCGTGCGCGGCTTGACGGATCTGTCCCCGGAAGCGGTGGGCGACTGGCATGTGATGTTCGCGATCGGTGTGCAGGTGCCGGAAGCGTTCCCGTGGATGGAGGCGTACGGCGACGGCTCCTACACCCTGTGGCTGCGTGACACCGCCGTCACGTCGTGGGCGACGGTGGACTACGAGCCGGGGAGGGACGAGTTCGAGGTGTACCAGTCCGGGCCCCGGGAACTGTGGGCAGAGGTCAGTGCCGCCTTCCACTGGTGGGACGCTCGGGGGCGGCCCGGATTCGAACGGTTCGGTCTGACCGTCGACGCCGACGGCGAGCGCGTGTGGCTGGACGAGCCCGGTCGGCCCGTGCCGGTCGTGCGGCCGTGGAAGGAGCCCGTAAGGAGCCCGAAAGGACCCCAAGCCGTGTGAACTGCGAGGACAAAGGGTCTGGCGCAACGCATGTCACCCCAGGTAGGTTCACCGCGACCTTTGCGAACCCAGGGGAGGGCGCATGCGCAAGGCTGTCAGATCGCTGCTTGCGGCGTCGATGCTCATAGGAGCGATCGGCGCCGGCAGCGCCACGGCTGAGGCGGCGGCGATCACCGCTCCGCAGACCGACATCAAGGACCGCATCCTGAGCATTCCCGGGATGAAGTTCGTCGAGGAGAAGCCCTATCAGGGCTACCGCTACCTCGTGATGACGTACCGGCAGCCGGTCGACCACCGGAACCCCGGCAAGGGCACCTTCGAGCAGCGCTTCACCCTGCTGCACAAGGACACCGACCGGCCCACCGTGTTCTTCACGTCGGGCTACAACGTCTCCACCAACCCGAGCCGCAGCGAGCCGACGCGCATCATCGACGGCAACCAGGTCTCGATGGAGTACCGCTTCTTCACACCGTCCCGGCCGCAGCCCGCCGACTGGTCCAAGCTGGACATCTGGCAGGCGGCCAGCGACCAGCACCGCCTGTTCAAGGCGCTGAAGCCCGTCTACGGGAAGAACTGGCTGGCCACCGGCGGCAGCAAGGGCGGCATGACGGCCACCTACTTCCGCCGCTTCTACCCGAACGACATGAACGGCACGGTCGCCTACGTCGCGCCCAACGACGTGAACGACAAGGAAGACTCGGCGTACGACAAGTTCTTCAAGAACGTCGGCGACCAGGCCTGCCGCAACCAGCTCAACTCGGTGCAGCGCGAGGCGCTGGTCCGCCGGGACGAGATCGTCGCCCGGTACGAGAAGTGGGCGAAGGAGAACGGCAAGACGTTCAAGGTCGTCGGCAGCGCCGACAAGGCGTACGAGAACGTCGTCCTCGACCTCGTCTGGTCCTTCTGGCAGTACCACCTGCAGAGCGACTGCGCCTCCGTCCCCGCCACCAAGGCGTCCACCGACGAGCTGTACAAGTTCATCGACGACATCTCGGGCTTCGACGGCTACACCGACCAGGGCCTGGAGCGCTTCACCCCGTACTACTACCAGGCGGGCACCCAGCTGGGCGCCCCCACGGTGAAGAACCCGCACCTCAAGGGCGTGCTGCGGTACCCGAACATCAACCAGCCGCGCTCGTACGTCCCCCGGGACATCCCGATGACCTTCCGCAACGGCGCGATGGCCGACGTCGACCGCTGGGTGCGCGAGGACAGCCGCAACATGCTCTTCGTCTACGGGCAGAACGACCCGTGGAGCGGTGAGCCGTTCCGCCTCGGCAAGGGTGCCGCCGCGCGGCACGACTTCCGCTTCTACGCCCCGGGCGGCAACCACGGCTCCAACATCTCCCAGCTGGTGGCCGACGAGCGGGCCAAGGCCACGGCCGAGGTCCTGAAGTGGGCCGGCGTGGCGCCCAAGGCCGTCCAGAAGGACGAGAAGGCCGCCAAGCCGCTCGCGCCGTTCGACGCCAAGCTCGACCGGGTGAAGAACGACAAGCAGACCGCGCTGCGTCCGTAGGGACGGAGTACGGATGACGGCGGGTGCCCCCGAAGCGTAGGGGGCGCCCGCCGCTCGCGTGCGCGGGTGCCGCCGCCGGTGCTTCGGGAGGGCGCGCACAGGCGGCGGCGTGCCACCGGCCGCGGCCGGCGGGGAGGGCTGCCGGACGACGCGGCGCGCGACGGCCCCGGCACCGCACCGGGAGGACTCGCCGGCGGCACGGACGTTGGACGGACCGCCCGGCCGCCCGGTTCCTGCGCTATTCCCCAGCCGCCGCTGCACGGAGCAGCCGGACCGTCTCGGTGATCGCCGGTCGGCGGGCCGCGCCGGTCCGCCAGTACGCGTACAGCCGCCGTACGGGCACCGGGTCCAGCCGCAGCGCCACCACGCCGGACGGCAACGCTCCGCGGCCCAGCCGGGGGACGAGGGCGATGCCCAGCCCGGCGTCGACCAAAGCCAGTTGGGTCTGGAACTCGGCCACCTGGTGCGCGAGGTTCGGTTCGTGGCCGGTCTCCCGCAGGGTCCGGACCAGCCAGTCGTGGCAGACGGTGCCGGGCGGCTGGCAGATCCAGCGTTCGTGGACGAGATCGGTCGTCACGATCACGTCGCGTGCGGCCAGCCGGTGGCCCCGGGGGACGATCACGTCGCACCGGTCCTCGCCCAGCGTCGCCCGTTCCATGCCCTCCGGCGCGGGCAGCGGGTTGATGTCCCAGTCGTGGGCCACGGCCAGGTCGATGGCCCCCTGGGCGACCAGCCCCACCGACAGATGCGGGTCGACCTCCGACATCCGGGCGTCCACGGTCGGGTGCTCCCGGGCCAGCCGGGCCAGGACGCCCGGCAGCAGGTCCCGGGCGGCCGTGGGGAACGCGGCGACGGTCAGCCGCCCGGTGGGCAGGCCGCGGCGCTCGTCCAGCTCGGTCTCGGCCCGCTCGACCAGCGCCAGCAGCTCCCGCGCGGTGTCCGCGAGCCGTACGGCGGCGTCGGTGAGCACCACGCCCCGGCCGCGCCGCTCCAGCAGGGAGGTCCGGGTCTCCCGTTCCAGCTTGGCGATGGCCTGGGACACGGCGGACGGGGTGTAGCCCAGGGCGATCGCCGCCGCGCTGACCGAGCCGTGGACGGACACGGCGTGCAGGGCGCGCATCCGGGACAGGTCCAGCACGTTCGCCCACCTCCAATCGTTGAAGCATCGCTCAATCCCATAGTGAAGGAAGATGAACTGGTGCTGCACGGTTCCGGCCCGTGATGCTGATCGCATGCGTCCGCACCACCTCCTCCTCGCCGTCCTCGTCGCCGCCTTGTGGGGCGTCAACTTCGTCGTCATCGACGTCGGACTCGACCACTTCCCGCCCCTCCTCTTCGGTGCCCTGCGCTTCCTCGCCGCCGCCGTGCCGGCGGTCTTCCTCGTCGGCCGACCGCAGGTGAAGTGGCGCTGGGTCATCGGGGTCGGACTGGTCCTGGGCGTGGGCAAGTTCGGGCTGCTGTTCGTCGGCATGCGCTCCGGGATGCCCGCCGGACTGTCCTCGCTGGTCCTCCAGGCGCAGGCGGTGTTCACCGCCCTCTTCGCCGTCGTCGCGCTGGGCGAACGGGTGCGCGGGGCAAGGGCGGTGGGCCTGGCCGTCGCCGTCGCCGGGATCGTGGTCGCGGCGGTCGACGAAGGGCTGTCCGGGCCGTTCCTCGGCTTCGCCCTGGTCATCGGCGCGGCGGCCTTCTGGGGCGTCTCCAACATCCTCACCCGCAAGGCCGCCGCGCCGGACGCCTTCCGGTTCATCGTCTGGGTGAGCGCCGTCCCGGTCCTGCCGCTGCTCCTGCTCTCCCTCGCCGTGGAGGGCCCGCACGCCGACGCCGAGGCGCTGCGCTCCCTCGACTGGGGCGGCGTCGGGGCGCTGCTGTTCGTCGCCTGGGTCAGCACGGTGCTCGGCTTCGGCCTCTGGGGCCATCTGCTCCGCACCTACGACGCCTCGGCCGTGGCCCCCTTCTCGCTGCTCGTGCCCGTCTTCGGGATGTCGTCGGCGGCACTGCTGCTCGACGAGGGGGTGAGCCCGCTGGGGTGGTGCGCGGCGGTGCTGCTGGTCGGTGGCATCGCGGTGGCGTCGTTCGCGGGGTCCGGGCGGCCGGCCTTCCGCCGGGCGGCGCGTACGGGCGGGGCGCGTACGGGCGGGGTGTCTACGGGCGGGGTGTCTACGGGCGGGGGCGGACCGGCCGCCGCCCGTACGAGCACCACTCAGTGACCTGACCCCCATTCCTCCCTACGAACAAAGGAGTTCCCCGTGGTCACCTGGCACGCGGTGACGGGCATGGCCCTGGTGGCCCTGGGCATGGTGCTCACCCCTGGCCCCAACATGATGTACCTGGTGTCCCGTTCGGTCACCCAGGGGCGGCGCGCGGGGCTGATCTCGCTGCTCGGGGTCGCCGCGGGCTTCCTCGTGTACCTGCTGGCCGCGGTCGCCGGGATCGCCGCCCTCTTCGCCCTGGTACCGGCCGTCTACACGGCGGTCAAGCTGGCCGGCGCCTGCTACCTGGCCTGGCTGGCGTGGCAGGCCCTGCGGCCGGGCGGCACCTCGGCGTTCGACCCGAAGCCGCTGCCGCCGGACCCGGCCCGCCGCCTCTTCGTGATGGGCTTCGTGACCAATCTGCTCAACCCGAAGATCGCGATCCTCTACGTCTCGGTGCTGCCGCAGTTCGTCGACCCGGACCGGGGGTCCGTCCCCGTGCAGAGCCTGCTGATCGGGCTCACCCAGATCACCGTGGCGCTCACCGTCAACGGCCTGATCGCCGTGACGGCCGGGTCGGTCGCCTCGTTCCTCGGCCGCCGTCCGCGCTGGCTGCGCGTCCAGCGGTACGTGACGGGGGCGGCGCTGGCGGGCATCGCCGTGACCGTCGCCGCCGACTGAGCGGACGGCCGAGGGGCCGGACGTTTCGCGGCCGACGGTCCGTCAGCGCGCGAGCAGGCCGCTCAGGTACTCCCGCCCCGGCCCCGCGATCCCCGCGAAGTCCGGCGCCCCGGGGTGCCACCGCTTCTCGTACTCCCAGCACAGCCAGCCCTCCCAGCCGGCCGCGGCGAGCTCCGCGACGCACTCGGCGACCGGCACCGCGCCCGCGCCCGTGCCCAGCGGCAGCGGAGTGGTGTCCTCCGCCGAGACGACGTCCTTGACCTGGACGTAGCCGAGGTGTGGGGCGAGGGCGGGCAGGGTGACGGCGGGAGGCTCGCCGTTGCGCCAGGTGTGCAGGACGTCCCAGAGGGCGCCCACGTTCCGGTGGCCGACCGGACCCAGCACCCGGACCGCGTCCTGGGCGCGGGGGTGCGAGTCGTGGGTCTCCAGCAGCACCCGGACGCCCAGGTCGGCGGCGAGCGGGGCGGCCCACGCCAGCCGGCGCGCGGCGGTGGCCTCCGCCTCCTCCGCCGGCTGCTCCCCGGCGCCCGGGAACACCCGGACGAAGGGGGCCCGCAGGTCGGCGGCGAGCCGGACGAGCGCGTCCAGCTCGTCGAACACCGGCTCGTCGGGGCCGGGACCGGCCACCCGGGCGTACCCGGCCACCCCCAGGATCTCCACCCCTTCCGCCGCGAACGCCCGTACCGCCGCCGCCCGTTCGTCCGGGCCGCTGCCCGGGTGGAGGGGCTCTTCGGGGTGGGCGCGGAGCTCGACGCCGTCCCAGCCGTGCGTGGCGGCGAGCCGGGAGACGTCGGGGAGCGGGAGACCGGGGACGGCGAGAGTGGAGAAGGCGAGTTTCACAGAGAACCGGCTTCCCCGTGCGTAACGGACTTCCCGCCACTTCGGGTAACGGATCGATAACGCTTCGGAAGGGCCGCAACCTCCCGGGCCCCCCGGCTGTCGTATGTGGCATCCGGCTTCCCGGGGGAGGTATCCGGGGGGATCAAGGGGGAGCCGGTGGGGGGAAGCGAGGGGCTCGGTCAGGGGACCGGGCCCCTCGAATCGTCCTCGGGGCTTCCCCCGGATCGTCCTCGGGGCTTTCCTCGAAGCGTCCCCGGGGGCGTCCCTTGGATCGTCCTCGGGGCGTCCCTCGAATCGTCCCCGCGGCAGGGGATGTCGTACCCCGGCGATACCGTCACTCCATGGCGCAACCGGCAGTGGTCGAAGGGGTGCTCGAACGCATCACCTACGCCAACGAGGAGAACGGCTACACCGTCGCCCGGGTGGACACCGGCCGCGGCGCCGGCGACCTGCTCACGGTCGTCGGCTCGCTCCTCGGCGCCCAGGTCGGCGAGTCGCTGCGGATGGAGGGGCGCTGGGGCTCCCACCCGCAGTACGGCCGCCAGTTCACGGTGGAGAACTACACGACGGTGCTCCCCGCCACCGTCCAGGGCATCCGCCGCTACCTGGGCTCCGGCCTGGTCAAGGGCATCGGCCCGATCTTCGCCGACCGCATCACGCAGCACTTCGGCACCGACACCCTCCGGATCATCGAGGAGGAGATCGGCCGGCTGATCGAGGTCCCCGGTCTCGGTCCCAAGCGGACGCGGAAGATCGCCGCCGCCTGGGAGGAGCAGAAGGCCATCAAAGAGGTGATGCTCTTCCTCCAGACCGTCGAGGTCTCCACCTCCATCGCCGTCCGCATCTACAAGAAGTACGGCGACGCCTCCATCTCCGTCGTCCGGAAGGAGCCGTACCGGCTGGCCGCCGACGTCTGGGGCATCGGCTTCCTCACCGCCGACCGCATCGCGCAGTCCGTCGGCATCCCGCACGACAGTCCGGAGCGTGTCAAGGCCGGTCTCCAGTACGCCCTTTCGCAGTCCGCCGACCAGGGGCACTGCTTCCTGCCCGAGGAACGGCTGATCGCCGACGCGGTGAAGCTCCTCCAGGTGGACACCGGCCTGGTGATCGAGTGCCTGGCCGAACTCGCCGCCGAGGAGGAGGGGGTGGTGCGCGAGAGCGTGCCCGGGCCGGAGGACGGGCTGCCCGTCACCGCCGTCTACCTCGTCCCCTTCCACCGGGCCGAACTCTCCCTCTCCGCCCAGCTGTCCCGGCTGCTGCGCGCCGAGGACGACCGGCTGGCCGCCTTCCGGGACGTCGACTGGGACCGCGCCCTGACCTGGCTCGCCGCCCGGACCGGCGCCGAACTCGCCCCGGAGCAGCGGGAGGCGGTCCGGCTCGCGCTCACCGACAAGGTCGCCGTCCTCACCGGCGGCCCCGGCTGCGGCAAGTCCTTCACGGTCCGGTCCATCGTCGAACTCGCCCGCGCCAAGAAGGCGAAGGTGGTCCTCGCCGCGCCCACCGGCCGCGCCGCCAAGCGGCTGGCGGAGCTCACCGGAGCCGAGGCGTCCACCGTCCACCGGCTGCTGGAGCTCAAGCCCGGCGGCGACGCCGCGTACGACCGGGACCGGCCGCTCGACGCCGACCTGGTCGTCGTCGACGAGGCGTCCATGCTCGACCTGCTGCTGGCCAACAAGCTGGTCAAGGCGGTGGCCCCCGGCGCCCACCTGCTGCTCGTCGGGGACGTTGACCAGCTGCCGTCCGTCGGCGCGGGCGAGGTGCTGCGCGACCTGCTGGCCCCCGGCAGCCCCGTCCCCGCCGTCCGCCTCACCCGCATCTTCCGGCAGGCGCAGCAGTCCGGCGTGGTCACCAACGCGCACCGCATCAACTCGGGTCTGCCGCCGGTGACGACGGGCCTCGCCGACTTCTTCCTCTTCGCCGAGGAGGACACCGAGGCGGCCGGCCGGCTCACGGTGGACGTTGCGGCGCGTCGCATCCCGGCCAAGTTCGGGCTGGACCCGCGCCGGGACGTCCAGGTGCTGGCCCCGATGCACCGCGGCCCGGCCGGGGCCGCCGCCCTCAACGGGCTGCTCCAGCAGGCCGTCACCCCCGCCCGCCCGGACCTGCCCGAGCGCCGCTTCGGCGGGCGCGTCTTCCGGGTCGGCGACAAGGTGACGCAGATCCGGAACAACTACGAGAAGGGCGAGAACGGCGTCTTCAACGGCACGGTCGGCGTCGTCACCGGTCTCGACCCGGTCGAGCAGCGGCTGACCGTCCGCACCGACGAGGACGAGGAGGTCGGCTACGACTTCGACGAACTCGACGAACTGGCCCACGCCTACGCCGTCACCATCCACCGCTCCCAGGGCAGCGAGTACCCGGCCGTGGTGATCCCGGTGACGACGGGCGCGTGGATGATGCTCCAGCGCAACCTTCTCTATACGGCGGTAACCCGGGCAAAACGCCTCGTCGTCCTCGTCGGCTCGCGGCGCGCTCTGGGGCAGGCGGTACGCACGGTGGGGGCGGGCCGGCGGTGCACCGCTCTCGATCACCGGCTCGCCATGGGAGGTGGTGTTCGTCTCTGAGCGGTTTACCAATCGGGGCGAAGGGGGCAGGATGGCACGCTGGACGGCACTCAGTGCCGCTCTTGGGCCCTATGGCCGACCCCGAGTGCACGGACCGCGTCCAAATGGGGGAAGGTAGGGGTAGTCAGGGCACCTCGAAGAAGAGGCACAACGTCGGTGAGGGATGACGTGAGCGACAACTCTGTAGTAGTGCGTTACGGGGACGGCGAGTACAGCTACCCGGTGATCGACAGCACCGTCGGTGACAAGGGCTTCGATATCGGCAAGCTGCGTGCCCAGACCGGTCTGGTGACCCTGGACTCCGGTTACGGCAACACCGCCGCCTACAAGTCCGCCATCACCTACCTGGACGGCGAGCAGGGCATCCTGCGCTACCGCGGCTACCCGATCGAGCAGCTGGCCGAGCGCAGCACGTTCATCGAGACGGCGTACCTGCTGATCAACGGTGAGCTGCCGACCGCCGACGAGCTGGCGCGCTTCCAGGACGAGATCACCCGCCACACCCTGCTGCACGAGGACGTCAAGCGGTTCTACGACGGCTTCCCGCGTGACGCCCACCCGATGGCGATGCTGTCCTCCGTGGTCAGCGCCCTGTCGACGTTCTACCAGGACAGCCACAACCCCTTCGACGAGAAGCAGCGCGATCTCTCCACGATCCGCCTCCTCGCCAAGCTGCCGACGATCGCGGCCTACGCGTACAAGAAGTCCGTCGGCCACCCCGTGGTCTACCCGCGTAACGACCTCGGCTACGTCGAGAACTTCCTGCGCATGACCTTCTCGGTGCCGGCCGCCGAGTACGACCTGGACCCGGTCGTCGTCAACGCCCTGGACAAGCTGCTCATCCTGCACGCCGACCACGAGCAGAACTGTTCCACCTCGACCGTGCGCCTGGTGGGCTCCTCGCAGGCCAACCTCTTCGCGTCGATCTCCGCGGGCATCAACGCCCTGTGGGGCCCGCTGCACGGCGGCGCCAACCAGGCCGTCCTGGAGATGCTGGAGTCCATCAAGAACTCCGGCGGCGACGTCGACTCCTTCATCCGCAAGGTGAAGAACAAGGAGGACGGCGTCCGCCTGATGGGCTTCGGGCACCGCGTCTACAAGAGCTTCGACCCCCGGGCGAAGATCATCAAGGCGGCGGCGCACGACGTCCTCAAGGCCCTGGGCAAGGACGACGAGCTGCTCGACATCGCCCTGAAGCTGGAGGAGCACGCGCTCAGCGACGACTACTTCGTCTCGCGCAACCTCTACCCCAACGTGGACTTCTACACCGGTCTCATCTACCGGGCGATGGGCTTCCCGACCGAGATGTTCACCGTGCTCTTCGCGCTCGGCCGGCTGCCCGGCTGGATCGCCCAGTGGCACGAGATGATCAAGGAGCCGGGTTCGCGCATCGGCCGCCCGCGCCAGATCTACACCGGCGTCGTCGAGCGGGACTTCGTGCCCGTCGAGGGCCGCTGACGCCCGTAGGGGCCGCCTGGTACGGCGCCCTCGCCTCCCCTCCTGGGGACGGCGGGGGCGCCGTTCGCGTACCGGCACTGACATGTCAAGGGGATACCGGCGGTTACCCCTAATAAAAAAGATGATGTACGTAGCACATGTACATGGCAATCGAGGAAGTTGTACATGGCATCAATGAAAAGCGCCCCGGCTCCGATCCCCCCACGGGTCGGAGCGGGGCGCTTTCCGTCCCGAAGCGGATTCCCCCCACGGGATCCGCCCGGGAGTCCGTATGCGCGCCGCGCGCTCACCGTTCCCGCGGCGCACCGGGTGCGCCGCCTCTCGGACGCGATCTGCCGGGACAACGTACGGACGGGAGGGCCGCTCAAAGCTCCCCGGGTACGTGTCCCGGCCACGCGTGGCCGGCCCGTCCCCCAAGACGATCCAGCACTGCCTGGTTAGACCAATCCAGGTGCGGAATGGTTACCCCGGAATTGCTGTGATCTAGGTCTCTTGTTTTCGTCACTCAAAGGGGACGGAAAAGGGCAAGGGCCCTGAACGGAAATCAGGGCCCTTGTCGTACGGGGGCGCGCCGGGGTGGGTGCGGCGGAGGTGGGGGTCAGGCGCGGCCCACGAGCTCGTAGCCCGCCTCGTCCACGGCGGCCCGGACGGCCTCGTCGTCCAGCGGGCCGGTGGAGACCACGGTGACCCGGTTCGCGGACGCCTCGGCCTTGACGGAGGTCACCCCGTCGAGCGCGGAGAGCTCGCTGCCGATCGCGCTCTCGCAGTGGCCGCAGGTCATGCCGGTCACCTGGTAGACGGTGGTGGTGCCGGCGGTCGTTCCGTGCGTCATGCTGTGCTCCTCGGTGAAGTGGACCGGTTGGCGCTGCGCCGCCATCGTACCCCCCGGGGGTATCGGTGCGGGGTCCGGGGCGGTTCAGCCCCGGCGCTCGCGCCGGGCCCGGTTGCCGGGGCGTTCGGCGACCCACAGCCGGATGGTGTCGGCGAACCAGTACGGTTTCCCGCCCTCGGTGAGGTCGGGGGCCGGCAGCAGACCGTGCTTGCGGTAGGACCGCACCGTATCGGTCTGCACCCCGATGTGTGCGGCGATCTCTTTGTAGGACCAGAGTCGACGGTCGGTCATCTCTCGCGCCTCTCCACTGCGCCGCGGCCACGGAGGGGGTCCGTCGGGGGGTCCGCGGCGCTGCCGTTCTCGATCACGCAGCCTCGCTCCGGGGGCGGTCCGGGCGAGCCGGGCGGGCGGAGCTGTCGAACGGCTGTCGAGGAAGACTGACCGGGTCGTGACGGTCGTAACCCGGTGGCGACGTGGTGTTCGGACGCGCGCCGTCCGGACGGTCAGCCGAGCCCGGCCGCCGCGGCCGGTTCGGCCGGGCTCACCGGCCGGTTCTCCCGGCGGGAGAGCTCGCACGCCTCGGCGATCAGCAGGGCGTTCAGGCCCTCGCGACCGGGGCACGGGCTGTTCCGTGCGCCGCGCACGGCGCGCACGAAGGCGTCCAGCTCGGCACGGTACGCGCTCTCGAACCGTTCGAGGAAACCCGGCCAGGGGCGGCGGGGTGCGCCCGGCCCGGCCGGCTCGGCGGAGGTGAGCGGCGTCCGTTCGTCCAGGCCCACCGCCCACTGGTCGCGCTCCCCGCACAGCTCCGTACGGACGTCGTAGCCCGCGCCGTTGTACCGGGTCGCCGTGGCCGAGACCAGCGTGCCGTCGTCCAGGGTGAGCAGTGCGCACGCGGTGTCCACGTCACCGTGCTCCCGGAACGCCGGCGCGCCCGCGTCCGAGCCCCGGGCGTACACCTCGGTCACCTCGCGTCCCGTCAGCCACCGGACCGTGTCGAAGTCGTGCACCATGCAGTCGCGGAACAGCCCGCCGGAGAGCGGGAGGAACTCCGCCGGCGGCGGCGCCGCGTCGGAGGTGACCGCCCGGATCGTGTGCACCCGCCCCAGCCGCCCGCTCCGCAGCGCCTCGCGCGCCGCGCGGTAGCCGGCGTCGAAGCGGCGCTGGAAGCCGATCTGGAGCAGGGTGCCCGTTCGCTCCGCCTCAGCCAGGGCGCGGGCCGTGCCCGGGAGGTCGACGGCGATCGGCTTCTCGCAGAAGGTGGGGAGGCGGGCGTGGGCGGCTCGGGTGATCAGGTCGGCGTGGGCGGCTGTGGCTGTGGCGATGACGACGGCGTCGACGGCGCCCGCCGTGAACGCCTCCTCCGGCGCGTCGAGTGCTTTCGCCCCGACTCGTGCGGCGAGGGCGGCGGCGCGGGGCGGGTCGGCGTCGGCGATGAGGAGGTCGGTGACGCCTTCCAGGTGGTGGGTGAGGGTGGTGGCGTGGAAGGCGCCGATGCGGCCTGCGCCCAAGAGGGCGATGCGGAGGTTTCTCATGCGGTGGGTCCTTGTGGGTGGGAGGGGTGCCCCGGTCCCGCCCCTTCGCCGTTTCCTGGGGCTGCGCCCCAGACCCCCTTTTCGCGGCTTCGCCGCTCGTCCTCAAACGCCGGACGGGCTGAATCAGCCTGTCCGGCGTTTGAGGACAGCGCCCGCAGGGCGCTTCGGGGGTGCGGGGGCTTGCCCCCGCAAGAAACGGTGAAGGGCGGGGCAGGGGTCAAACCACGCGGCGCTACGCGCCGCACGAGCGCAGGAACGCTCGCGTCCGCCGCGCGATGGGCAAGGGAGCATCCGGCGCGCACGGATACATGTCCTGCTCGACGATCGCGAACAGGTCGACGTCGAGGCGCGCCGCGGCGGCGAGCACGGGCTCTAAGGCCGGCACGCCGCGAGGCGGCTCACACATCACCCCCTGCCGCACCGCGGGCCCGAACGCCGTCCCCCGCGCGACGACGTCGGCAAGCACCTCGGGATCCACCTGCTTCAGGTGGAGGTACCCGATCCGCTCCCCGTACGTCTCGATGAGCTTGACGCTGTCACCCCCGCAGTACGCGTAGTGCCCGGTGTCCAGGCACAGCCGCACCAGCTCCGGATCGGTCGCGTCGAGGAAGCGCGCGACGTGCTCCTCGGTGTCGATGTGGGTGTCGGCGTGCGGATGGACGACGATCTCCAGCCCGTACGCGTCGCGGACCTCCCGGGCGAGCCGCTCGGTGCCGGCGGCCAGGTGTCGCCACTGGTCGGGGGTCAGTTCCGGGTCCTCCAGGCGTTCGGCGGTCCGGTCGTCGCGCCAGAAGGACGGGATGACGACGAGGTGGCGGGCGCCGGTGTCGCGGGCGAGGGAGGCGACCCGGGAGACCTGCTCCCAGGTCGCGTCCCAGACGGCCGGGCCGCGGTGCAGGGCGGTGAAGACCGTCCCGGCCGAGACGCCCAGGCCGCGCCGGGCGGTCTCGTCGCGCAGCCGGGCGGGGTCGGTGGGGAGATAGCCGTACGGGCCGAGCTCGATCCAGCGGTAGCCCGCGTCGGCGACCTCGTCCAGGAAGCGCCGCCAGGGCACCTGCGCGGGATCGTCGGCGAACCAGACGCCCCAGGAGTCGGGCGCCGAACCGACGCGGATCCGGTCGAGCATGCGGCTCTCCTCTCGGACGAGGTCTCACCGGGGATGTCCGTAGCTTCCTGGGCCGGTGAGAGGGTGTCAAGGCTTCGACAGGACATACGGACGTAACGTCAAGTGACAGGTGGAGGACGTCAATATGTAAGGACAAATCCTTGACAGTGTTCGGCGGGCCCGGTTACACCTGACCCCATGAGCGAGCCGGACGGACCGCAGCCCCCCGACAGCCACGACCTGATCGCCATGGGCCGGCTCGGCGTGGACCTCTATCCGCTCCGGGCCGGCGTACCGCTGGCGGAGGTGGACGCCTTCGGGAGGTTCCTCGGCGGCTCGGCGGCCAACGTGGCCGTCGCCGCCGCCCGGCTGGGCCGCCGCACGGCCCTGATCAGCCGCACCGGCGCCGACCCCTTCGGCGCCTACCTGCACGCCGAACTCCGCGGCTTCGGCGTCGACGACCGGTGGGTGACGCCCGTCCCCGCCTACCCGACGCCCCTCACCTTCTGCGAGATCTTCCCGCCCGACGACTTCCCGCTGTACTTCTACCGCCGCCCCAAGGCCCCCGACCTGGAGATCCGTCCCGAGGAACTCGACCTGGCGGCGATCCGCGCCGCCCGCATCCTCTGGGTCACCGGCACGGGCCTGTGCGAGGAGCCCAGCCGGTCCGCCACCCTCGCCGCGCTCGCGGCCCGCGAACGGCGCGGCCACACCGTCTTCGACCTCGACTGGCGGCCGCTGTTCTGGGGCGGGGAGGGCGGCGCCTCCGGCGCGGGCGGCCGGACGGGCGCCGCGGCGGTCGCCGCCGCGCGCCCCCACTACGCGGCGGCCCTCCGGCAAGCGACGGTCGCCGTCGGCAACCTCGACGAGTGCGAGGTCGCCACCGGCGAACGCGAACCCGAGGCCGCCGCCCGCGCGCTGCTCGCCGCCGGCGTGGAACTCGCCGTCGTGAAGCGGGGACCCGCCGGCGTCCTAGCCCTGCACCGCGACGGCACCCGCGCCGACGTACCGCCCGTCCCGGTAGAGGTCCTCAACGGCCTCGGCGCCGGTGACGCGTTCGGCGGCGCCCTCTGCCACGGCCTCCTCGCCGGCCGCCCGCTGTCGGACGTCCTCCGTTACGCCAACGCCGCCGGCGCCCTCGTCGCCTCCCGGCTCGCCTGCTCGTCGGCCATGCCGCGGCCGGAGGAGGTCGAGGCGCTGCTGGCGGCCAACGGGGGCGAACGGCCATGACCCCGCGCCCGCGCATCGCCGACCTCACCACCGTCCGCAGCCGGCACCCCGAGGCCATCGCCGAGGCCGCCGCCCGCCGCCCGCGCCGCCCGCTGCTCGGGCCCTCCGGCCGGTTGCTGGTGGTCGCCGCCGACCACACCGCGCGCGGCGCCCTCTCCGCCGGCGGCCGCCCCCTCGCCATGGCCGACCGCGCCGACCTGCTGGAACGCCTCTGCCTCGCGCTCTCCCGGCCGGGCGTGGACGGTGTGTTGGCCAGCTCCGACATCCTCGACGACCTGCTGCTGCTCGGGGCCCTGGACGGCAAGGTCGTCATGGGGTCCATGAACCGCGGCGGTCTCGCCGGCGCCTCCTTCGAGCTCGACGACCGCTTCACCGGCCCGAGCGCCGAGGACCTCGCGCGGCGCGGCTTCGACGCCGGGAAGCTGCTGCTCCGCATCGACCCGGACGACCCCGGCTCGCTGCGCACCCTGGAGTGCGCCGCCCGGGCCGTCGACGCGATGGCCGCGCACCGGCTGCCGGTCTTCGTCGAACCGTTCCTGTGCCGGCGGGACGGGCCTGGTGGGGCCGGCGGGCCGCTCCACACCGACCTCACCCCCGACGCCGTCACCACCTCCCTCACCATCGCCTCCGGCCTCGGCGCCACCTCCGCCTACACCTGGCTCAAGGTCCCCGTCACCGCCGACGCCGGCGCCATGGCCCGGGTGCTCCGGGCCACCACTCTCCCCGTCGTCCTCCTCGGCGGCGACGCGGGCCCCCGCCCCGACGACGCCGAACGGGCCTACGAACGGTGGGGCGCGGCGCTGCGGTTGCCCGGGGTACGGGGGATGGTGGCGGGACGGGCGCTGCTCTATCCGCCGGACGGGGATGTGGCGAAGGCGGTGGACCGGGTGGCGGGGCTGGTCCGGTGCGGCTGACCACTCAGCCCGTTGGGGGTGCCCCCCTCTGAGGGAGGGACAGGGGCAGACCCACGCCCCCAACGCCCCACGCGTCCCCGTCCGCGGCCGGGGGAAGGGAGGAGTGGAGGCCGGGAGGTCCGGACCGGCCTCGCTCCGCCCGATCCCGTTCCGCCTGGCCCCGCCCCCGACCCGCAGGAGCCCGCACCCATGACCCACCTCCCCGCCGGCAGCGCCGCCCGCGGCCCCTACGCGCTGGACGTCGACCCCGCCCGCGCCGGCTGGGACCGCTCGTCGCTGCGGATCCTGACCCTCCCGCCCGGCGGAACCCACGCCTTCGCCACCGGCGACAGCGAGTGGATCGTGCTGCCGCTGGCGGGCGGCTGCACGGTCGACGTCCTCGACGACGGGACGTTCACCCTGCACGGGCGGGACAGCGTGTTCACCGCCGTCACCGACTTCGCGTACGTCCCCCGGGACACGCGCGTCACCGTCACGGCGCCGGCCGGCGGGCGGTTCGCGCTCGCCGGGGCGCGCTGCGAGCAGCGCTTCCCGGCCCGGTACGGGTCCGCCCCCGCCGTCCCCGTCGAACTGCGCGGCGCGGGCGGCTGTTCGCGGCAGGTCAACAACTTCGCGGCGGCGGACGTGTTCGCCTGCGACCGGCTGATCGCCGTCGAGGTGCTCACGCCCGGCGGCAACTGGTCCTCGTACCCGCCGCACAAGCACGACGAGGAGCGGCCGGGGGAGGAGTCCCGGCTGGAGGAGATCTACTACTTCGAGATCGCCCCCGGCCCCGGCGGCGAACCGGGCCTCGGCTACCAGCGGGTGTCGCCCTCCCGCGCCGGGGGAACCGATGTCCTCGCGGAGGTCCGCACCGGCGACGCGGTGCTGATCCCCGACGGCTGGCACGGCCCGTCCGTCGCCGCGCCCGGCCACCCGATGTACTACCTCAACGTCATGGCGGGCCCCGGCCCCCGGGAGTGGCTGATCCGCGACCACCCCGACCACGCCTGGATCCGCGCCACCTGGCCCCGGCAGCCGGCCGACCCCCGGCTGCCGTTCTACCCCGCGGGAGACGCCCGATGAAGACTTCAGGGACCCGGCGGCTGACCGTCGCCCAGGCCCTGGTGGAGTTCCTGGCCCACCAGTACACCGAACGGGACGGCGAGCGCCGCCGCCTGATCGCCGCCTGCTGGGGCATCTTCGGGCACGGCAACGTCGCCGGAGTCGGGCAGGCGCTCCTGGAGACCGGCCGCGACCGCATGCCGTTCCACCAGGGCCGCAACGAACAGGCCATGGTCCACGCGGCCGTCGGCTACGCACGCACCGCCGGCCGGCTGTCCACGCACGCCGTCACCACGTCCATCGGCCCGGGCGCCACCAACCTCGTCACCGGCGCCGCCCTCGCGACCGTCAACCACCTGCCCGTCCTCCTGCTCCCCGGCGACACGTTCGCGACGCGCCCGGCCGACCCCGTCCTCCAGCAGCTCGAACACCCGGGCGCCGGGGACGTGTCCGTCAACGACTGCCTGCGGCCGGTGTCGCGGTGGTCCGACCGGATCACGCGTCCCGAGGCGCTGGTCCCGGCCGCGCTCCAGGCCATGCGCGTCCTCGCGGACCCGGTGGAGACGGGCGCGGTGACCCTCGCCCTGCCACAGGACGTGCAGGCGGAGGCGTACGACTGGCCGGAGGAGTTCTTCGCCGACCGCGTCTGGCACGTCCGCCGCCCGGCCCCCGACCCGGCGGCCGTGGCGGAGGCGGCGGCCGTCCTCCGGTCGGCGCGCCGGCCGTTGCTGGTCTGCGGCGGCGGAGTCCGGCACAGCGGCGCGGAGGCGGCGCTGCGTTCGCTGTCCGAGACCACCGGCATCCCGGTCGCCTGCACCCAGTCCGGCAAGGGCGCCCTGCACCACGCGACGCCCACGGACGTCGGCGGCATCGGGCACACGGGGACGGCGGTCGCCGACGCGCTGGCCCGGACGGCGGACGTGGTCGTCGGTGTCGGCACCCGCTACACGGACTTCACCACCGCCTCGTCCACCCTCTTCGCCGCCCCCGGCGTCCGCTTCGTCAACCTCAACATCTCGTCCGCGGACGCCCACAAGCTCGCCGGCCTCGCCGTGGCGGCCGACGCGCGGGCGGGCCTGGAGGCGCTGGCGGGGGCGCTCGACGGTTATCGGGTGCCGGAGGCGTACGCGCGGGAGTACGCCGGGGGACGGGCGGCCTGGGACCGGGAGGTGGAACGGGCCTTCGCGCCGCACCCGGACCCGTCCGCCCGTCCGACGCAGGCCCAGGTCCTCGGCGCGCTCGACCGCCTCGCCGACGGGACCGACGTGCTCGTCAACGCGGCCGGCTCGCTCCCCGGCGATCTGCACAGGCTGTGGCGCTCGCGCGGTGGCGACTACCACGTCGAGTACGGCTACTCCTGCATGGGCTACGAGATCCCGGCCGCGATCGGCGTCCGGCTGGCGGGCCGCGGCCCGGTGTGGGCGCTGGTGGGCGACGGCACGTATCTGATGATGCCGACGGAGCTGGTGACGGCGGTGCAGGAGGGGCTGGACATCAAGGTGGTGATCCTCCAGAACCACGGCTACGCGTCGATCGGCGGTCTGTCGGAGGCGGTGGGCGCGGAGGGGTTCGGCACGGCGTACCGGCGGTTGGCGCCCGACGGCACGTACACCGGCGACCCGCTCCCGGTCGATCTCGCCGCCAACGCGGCCTCCCTCGGCCTCGACGTGTTCCGCGTCCGGACCGCCGGCGAGCTGCCGGAGGCGCTGGCGGCGGCGCGGGCGGCGACGCGGCCCACATGTGTCCACGTGGAGACCGCGACGCCCGACAGTGTGCCGGGCGCGCCGCCCGCCCAGGCGTGGTGGGATGTGCCCGTCGCCCGCACCGCGACCCGCCCGGCCGCCGTGCGGGCCCTGGAGGAGTACGAGCGGGGGGTCGCGGGGCGCCGCCGCCATCTGTGAGCGTGGGATGGGCGAGGGATGGCGGGGCCGGTTTCCGAGGGACGCCCGAAGACGAAGAAGGATCTTCGAGGGACGCCCGAAGACGAAGAAGGAGACGTGGAGATGACGTCGGAAACGAAGACCGTCGGCCACTGGATCGGCGGCCGGGCCGTCGAGGGCGCGTCGGGCGCGTACGGGCCGGTCACGGACCCGGCGACGGGCGAGGTGACGACGCGGGTCGCGCTGGCGTCGGCGGAGGAGGTGGACGCCGCGGTGGCGGCGGCGAAGGCCGCGTACGCCACGTGGGGGACGTCCTCGCTGGCCGCCCGGACGTCCGTCCTCTTCGCCTACCGCGCCCTGCTCGACGCGCGCCGCGACGACCTGGCCCGGCTGATCACCGCCGAGCACGGCAAGGTGCACGCGGACGCGCTCGGCGAGGTCGCGCGCGGCCTGGAGATCGTCGAGCTGGCCTGCGGCATCACCACCCAGCTCAAGGGCGAGCTGTCCACGCAGGTGTCGAACCGGGTGGACGTCGCCGCGATCCGGCAGCCGCTGGGGGTGGTGGCGGGCATCACGCCGTTCAACTTCCCGGCGATGGTGCCGATGTGGATGTTCCCGCTGGCGATCGCGTGCGGGAACACGTTCGTGCTCAAGCCGAGCGAGAAGGACCCGTCGGCGGCGCTGCTGCTGGCGGAACTGGCCGCGGAGGCCGGGCTTCCGGAGGGCGTCCTCAACGTCGTCAACGGCGACCGGGTGGCGGTGGAGCGGCTGCTGGAGCACCCGGACGTCGCCGCCGTCTCGTTCGTCGGATCGACCCCGATCGCCCGGCACATCCACGCCACCGCCTCCGCGCACGGCAAGCGCGTCCAGGCGCTCGGCGGCGCCAAGAACCACATGCTCGTCCTGCCCGACGCCGACCTGGACGCCGCCGCGGACGCCGCGGTGTCGGCCGCGTACGGCTCGGCGGGGGAGCGGTGCATGGCCGTCTCGGCTGTGGTGGCGGTCGGCGACACGGGCGACGCGCTCGTCGCGAAGATCCGCGACCGCGCCGAGAAGATCAAGATCGGCCCGGGCTCCGACCCGACGTCCGAGATGGGCCCGCTGATCACCGCGGAGCACCGCGACCGCGTCGCCTCGTACGTGCGCGGCGCGGCGGCGCAGGGCGCCGAGGTCGTCCTCGACGGCACCGGCTTCACGGTCGAGGCCGAGGGGTACGAGAAGGGCCACTGGATCGGCCTGTCGCTGCTCGACAAGGTGTCACCGGACGCGGACGCCTACCGCGACGAGATCTTCGGCCCGGTGCTGTGCGTGCTGCGCGCGGAGACGTACGAGGAGGGGATCGCCCTCATCAACGCCTCGCCCTGGGGCAACGGCACCGCCGTCTTCACGCGCGACGGCGGCGCGGCGCGCCGCTTCCAGCTGGAGGTGCAGGCGGGGATGGTGGGCGTGAACGTGCCGATCCCGGTGCCGGTGGGGTACCACTCCTTCGGCGGCTGGAAGGACTCCTTGTTCGGGGACCACCACATCTACGGGAACGACGGGGTTCACTTCTACACGCGGGGCAAGGTCGTGACGACGCGGTGGCCGGATCCGGAGGACGGTGGGGTGGATCTGGGGTTCCCGAGTCACAAGTAGGAGGGCGCTTGGGGCCGCGGGGGCGAAGCTCCTGTGAGAAACGGTGAATGGGGGTCCCCCTCTGGGGGAGGGACCGGGGCGAACTCATTCTGGAACCTGATCGTCCGGAACGTAAGCTCAAGATCATGCCCTGGTTGAGCGCCCTCAAGGAAACGGCCCGCACCGGCCTGACCATCGAGCGGGCCACCCTCGAACCCCTGGTGGCCGTACGCAGCACAGCGGGCGTGGCGATCGTCATGGCCCTCATGCTCACCTACGGCAGCCCCGCCCTCGCCGTCTCCTCCGCGTTCGGCGCCTTCGCCGCCGGCCTCGCGACGTTCCAGCGCAGCTGGCGTCCGAGGCCGGTGCTGGCGCTGGGCGTGGCGGTCGGACTGGCCGTCAGCACGTTCCTCGGCTACCTGGCGGCCTACAGCCACGTCCTGTTCCTCCTGCTGCTGGCCGCCTGGACGCTGCTGGCGGGCATGGCGTGGGCGGTGGGGCCGGTCTCCGGGCTGGTGGCCACGCAGACCGTCGCGGTGATGCTGATCACCGTGACCCTGCCGACGTCCGTCGCGGGAGCGGCCGAGCACGCCGGGCTGATCGCCGTCGGCGGCCTGGTGCAGGCGCTGCTGATCGTGGTGTTCCCGATCAGACCGTGGGGCCGGCAACGGGACGCGCTCGCCGACGCGCTGGCCGCCGAGGCGGACTACGCGCGCCGACTCCGGCACGACCCGGTGGCGAACTTCG
>NZ_JAIQLH010000360.1 GCF_020037025.1 Streptomyces huiliensis
GCGCAGCAGCGCGGCGAGGCCGGCCGTCCTGGGCACGCGGAAGCGCCATCCGCGGGCTCCGCCCGGCTGCCCGCCGGCGGCGGGGGTGTAGTACCGCACGGCCTTCGCGCCGAGCCGCAGGGTGTTCTTCCGGTAGATCACGGCGAGCGCGGGCACCCAGATCAGGGGCAGCGCCATCCCCACGAGGAACAGGGCCGCGACGGGGGCCGTCGAGACCACCCGCCGCATCCAGCCGCGCCGCTCGCCGCGTCCGACGATGCCGAGGAGTCCGGCCATCCTGACGATCAGCGACCACCGCGTCCGCCGGGGGATCCGGCCCCGGCCCCCGGGCGGGTGGCGTTCCACCGTGCGCAGGGCCGCCACGGCCTCCTCCGTCGACGGGTACACATCCTGGAGGACGAGCAGGTCGGCCACCCGTCGTTCGTCACAGGGGTCGTGTCCGGCGAGGACGGCCAGTTCGAGCACCATCTGGGCCTGGGCGAGCAGGGCGGCGACGAAGCTCGCCGGCATGAGGACCACGAACGGGCCGCCGAGCACCGCGCCGTCGGTCATGGTCAGGCGCGTGCCGTGGGCGATCGCCGCCGCGCGGAGTTCGTCCTCTCCCGCCGAGGGAGCGCGCTGCCGCCGGCGGTGTGCGGAGGCGGCGGCCCCGGGGCCGAACCGCCGTACCGCGAAGAAGGCGAGTTGCTCGGGCATGTGCCGCGGGTCGGCCCAGATCATCGGCAGCAGCGCCTGGGCCCGCACCCTCGTCGACTCCCCCGGCTCTCCTGGCTTTTCAGAACCCTCAGGCTCCTCGGGGCAAGGCGGCCTCCTCCCTCCTGTGCCGGCTTCGCCGTCGCTCACGCGGGCCCGCTTCCGCCGGCCGGCGGGCGGCCGAGGGCGGACTGCACGGCCCCGACGACGACATGGGCCGCGACGCCGAGAAGCAGGATGTCGCCCGCCATCTGCACCATGGTGGCCGCCCGGGCCGGTTCCGTACGGGGGACGATGTCGCCGAACCCGACCGTGCTGAACACCGTGAGCGCGAAGTACAGGGCACCGGTCCGGTCGAGGCTCTCGGTGAAGCTGCCCGGCCGGGTCTTCTCCACGACGTAGTACGTGGCCGCGAAGAGCAGCAGGAACAGCGGCACGGTGGTGGCCAGCGCCTCGACGGCCCGCAGGCGGGGCCGGGAGGAGCGCAGGATCGAGCGGATCTGCCACGCGAACAGCGCCGCCACGGCGGCCAGGCCGAGGACGAGGCCCAGGGCGGTGGCGCCGTGGAACCGCTTGTCCAGGGGCAGGAGGTAGTAGGCAAGGACGAGTGCGGTCGCCGTGCCCAGGGGGCGCAGGACGGCGCTCATCGGCCGTTTTCCCTCGCGGATCGCCCGGCCGATCGCCTCTCGGGCCGCCCGGCCGGCAGCCGGCGGGTGAAGGCGAGGGCGCCGAGCGTGATGCCCGCGGTGGCCAGGACGGCGGCCCTGAGGCTGTCGAGCTGGGCCGTGGCGTAGGAGTCGACGACCGCGTCGGCCTCGGCCGGCGGGAGCCCGGCCCGTCGGGTGGCGGCGCGCACCTGGTCCGTACCCACGAAGCTGACGCCCGCCTCCATGGCGGTCCCGGCCTGCTGCCGGGCGGCGTCCGAGATCTTCGGGTCGTCGTCGATCTGTGTGGTGAAGGCATGGACCAGGGCGCCGATCAGCAGGGAGCCGATGAGCGCGGTGCCCAGGGAGGAGCCGAGGTTCTGCGCGGTGTACTGCAGGCCGCCCGCCTCGCCGCGTTCGTCCTCCCCGACGCTGGACTGCGCGACGTTCCCCAGTTGCGAGGCGAGCAGCCCCATGCCCAGGCCGATGCCGCCCATCGCGAGGCCGAAGGAGAGGGTGTCGAGGCGCGGCTCGATGGTTCCCAGCAGCCACAGGGCCGCCGCCAGGAGCACCAGCAGCCCGCACCGCACCACCGTGCGGGGTGCGGCGACGCGGCCGAGGAGGGGGCCGGCCATGGCGGACAGCAGCATGGTCACGGACACGGGCAGCAGCCGGAGGCCGGTCTGGAAGGCGTCGAGGCCCTGGACGACCTGGAGGTAGAGCGGGATGACGAAGAACAGGCCGAGCAGCACGAGGTTCTGGGCCAGCAGCATGGCCAGCCCGGCGCGCAGCGGCGGGACGCCGAGGAGGGAGAGGTGGACCAGCGGTTCCCGCCCCCGTTCTCCCCGCCTCCGTTCCCAGGCGCGGAAGAGCCACAGCAGGACGGCGCCCGCCGCGACGACGAAGAGGGTCGGCGCGAAGCCGAGGAGGGTGAAGGGCGGGTTGCGGGGCTTGAGCCAGCCCCAGGAACTGCTCTGCAGCACGCCCAGGACGACGAGGGCGAGTCCGGCCGCGGACAGTACGACGCCCCCGATGTCGAGCTTCGTCCGCGGCCCCGGCGGGACGTCGGGGATCCACCGCACGACGCACAGCATGGCGACGACCACCACGACCTCGCCGGCGAACACCAGCCGCCAGGTCAGATACGTCGTCACCCACCCGCCGAGCAGCGGCCCGACGGCGATCCCGGCTCCGGCCAGCCCGCCGATGACCCCGTAGGCGACCGACCGCTCCCGGCCGCGGTACGCGCCGGCGACGAGCGCCGCGAGAGCCGGGAGGACGAGGGTGGCGCCCAGCCCCTCGATCACCGACCAGCCCAGCCCCAGGACCCACAGCGACGGCGCCAGCGCGGTGACGGCGGACCCGGTGGCGTACACGACCAGTCCGGCGGCGAAGGCGCGGCGGCGTCCGAACGCGTCGCCGAGCTTGCCACCGGTGATCATGAAGGCGGCCATGACCAGGGTGTAGAGGGTGATGACGCCCTGGATCGCGGTGACCTCGGTGTGGAAGTCCTCGACAAGTCTGCTGATCGAGACGTTCATGACCGAGGTGTCCAGCACCATCAGGAACTGGGCCGTGCCGAGCACGACCAGGGCCCGCCATCGCTTCACGCCTGCACCTGCTCCCGTGCTCCGGTGTGCCCTGAGGGGCGAGCGGCTCCGGACCGCGTCCGGGACCTCACTCGCACCCTAGGACCGCACGGCGGCCGTCCGTCGTCTTGGGCGTGGGCCTGCCACTCGCCCGGCCCAACGCGGGTCGGAACCGTTCCGTGTGCGATCACGGGCCGGGGGTGATGACCTTGGGCATGAGGGGTCCGTGATGGCGGACCCACCGGGCCCGGCGCGCGCGGGGCGACGCCCCCGCGGCCGCCGGACGCGGTACGCCGTGGCGTCCGTCCTGCTGCTGCTCGCCTTCGTCCTCTCACCGCTCGCGGTGGTGGCGACCTGGGCGAACAGCCAGGTCGCGGACACCGACCGCTATGTGCGGACCGTCGCCCCACTGGCGAAGGACCCGTCCGTGCGGAAGGGCGTCACGGACCGGCTGACCGCCCACGTCGTCGACAACGTCGACGTCGACGGGATCTCCGCCGCCCTCAGCAACGCACTGGCCAGGGCCGACGCCCCGCCGGGGATCGTGGACAAGTCGCACCTCCTCGCCGGGCCCCTGAAGAACGCGGTCACCTCGGCCGTCCGCGAGGTGATCGACAAGGTGGTCACGAGCGACCGGTTCGCGGAGGCGTGGGACGGCGCGAACCGGCGGGCCCACGCGGCACTCGTCAAGACGCTCACCGGTGAGGGGTCCGGCGCCGTGGAGGCCAGGGGCGACGCCGTCGTCCTGGACCTCGGGACCGTCGTGGACGAGGTCCAGCGGGAACTGGTCGACGCGGGCTTCGAGAAGGCCGCCAGGATCCCCGACACCGACCGGACGATCACCCTGTTCGAGACCGACAAGCTCGACGAGGCCCAGGACGCCATGCGGCTGCTGAACACCCTCGGAGTGTGGCTGCCCGTCATCGTGGTCGCCCTCGCGGCCCTCGCCGTGTGGGCCTCCCCCGCGCACCGGGTGACGCTCGTCGCCGCGTCCGCCGGCATCGGCGTGATGATGATCGTGCTGCTCGTCGGACTGGCCGTCGCGCGGCGCGTCTACCTGGACTCCGTCCCGGCCGACGTCCTGCCCCCGGACGCGGCCGCCTCGGTCTACGACACCTTCGTCCGCTTCCTGCGCGACGGCACCCGCACCGTCCTCGTCGCCGCGGTCGTCACCGCGCTGGCCGGATACCTCTACGGCCCCGGACGGGGTGCCCGGTTCGTCCGGGCGGTGAGCACCAGGAGCACCGGCGCCACGGGCCGGGCCATGGCCCGCTCCGGGCTGCGCACCGGCGCCACGGGGCACTGGCTGGAGGGCCACCGGAAGTGGACCACCGGTGTCGTCATCGGGGCGTCGGCCCTGACCCTGTTCCTCTGGAACCACCCCACACCGGCCGCCGTGGCCCTGGTCCTCGGCGTCGCCGTCCTCGTCATGGCGGTCCTCGCGGTCCTGGGCGCCGCGTCCGCTGCGGACGGCGCGAACGGCGCGGAGGACCGCGTCCGGCGGCCGCGCCGGGAGTGATCCGGCCGGGAACGCCACCGCCGGCCCGGCCCTGCCGGGCGCCGGCGTCACGCGGGCGTTCCTTCGGCCGCCTCGCCGAGCGTCGGGTAGTCCGTGTAGCCCTCCTCGCCGCCGACGTACATCAGATGGGCGTCGCGGATCGGGTTGAGCGGCGCCCCCGTGCGCAGCCGGGTGACCAGGTCGGGGTTGGCCAGGAACGCGCGGCCCAGGGAGACGAGGTCGGCGCCGGCGGCCAGGAGGCGTTCGCCGGCGGCGCGGCCGCCGTCGACGGGCAGGGGGCCGGGCCAGGGCAGGGCCGGGTTCGCGATGAGGGTCCGGGGCCAGATCCCGCGCAGGGTGCGGAACAGGGGCTGGTCCGGGTCGGCGAAGACGACGTGCAGGTACTCCGGGCCCAGGTCGGCGAGCGCGCTCACGAGCGCCGGGTAGACCTCGTCGACGTCGTCCTCCCGCATCGCGTTGGCGGTGACGCCGGGCGCGATGCGCACCCCGACGCGCTCCGGGCCGATGGCGTCGACGACCGCGCGGACGACCTCGACGGTGAAGCGGATGCGGTTCTCGACCGACCCGCCGTAGCCGTCGGTGCGCCGGTTCGTGTGGGAGGAGAGGAACTGGTGCAGCAGGTAGCCGTTGGCGGAGTGCACCTCGACCCCGGCGAAGCCCGCGTCGACCGCCCGGCGTGCGGCGGCGGCGAAGTCCGCGACGGTCGCGCGGATGTCGTCCTCGGTCATCTCGCGGGGCACGACGGTCGGCCGGTGCCCGGACGGGGTGAAGATCGTGCCGGACATGGCGACCGGTGACGGGGCGACCGGGTGCAGGCCGCTCGTTTCCGGGTGCCCGACCCGGCCCCCGTGCTGGAGCTGGAGGAACATCCGTCCGCCCGCGTCCCGCACGGCGTCGGTGACCCGGCGCCATCCGGCCGTGTGCGTGTCGTCGTACATGGCCGGGATGTCGGGGTACGTGGCGCCCACCGCGTTCGGCGTCGAGGCCTCCGCGATGATCAGCCCGGCGGACGCGCGCTGGGCGTAGTACGTGGCCATGATGGGCTCCGGTACGCCCGTCGCGCCGGCGCGGTTCCGCGTCATCGGGGCCATGACCAGGCGGTTCGGCAGCCGCAGGGCGCCGAGCCGGGCCGGCTGGAACAGCGGGGACCTGCCGGCCGCCTCGGTCTTCTCGTCCGTGCTCGCCGCTGCGGTGTTCGTGGCCTCTGCGGTGCTCGTGCTCATGGTCGTGCTCCTTCGTCGTCCTGTGGCCGGCCGGGCCGTGGTGGCCCGGTCGAGTCCGACTCTCCCGCGGCCCGCTTCGGCTCCGCTGACGGTCCGCTGATGGTCCGCTGACGGCTCGTCGGCCGAATGGATGATCAAGCTGTGTAGGGTGTGACTCATGAGGTTCGGGGTGCTCGGTCCATTGGTGGTGTGGGGCGCCGACGGCGAGCCGATACGGGTGCCCGAGACCAAGGTGCGGGCCCTGCTGGCGGGACTGCTGGTGCACGAGGGCCGTCCCGTGTCGTCCGACCGCCTCATCGACGACATCTGGGGCGACACCGGCCCCGCCCGCCCGGCCAACGCGCTCCAGGCCAAGGTCTCGCAGCTGCGCAGGGCGATCGGCCGGGACCGCGTGACCCACCACCCGGCCGGGTACCGGCTCCGGCTCGACGACGGCCCGGAGCGGGTCGACGCGGCCCACTTCCGTACGCTCACCGAGCGGGCCCGGCAGGTCGCCGAACCGCGCGCGCGGGCCGCCGTGCTCACGGAGGCCCTGTCCCTCTGGCGGGGCCGGGCGTACGCGGACTTCGCCGACGCGGAATTCGTCCGTCCGGCCGCCCAGCGCCTGGCCGAGGAGCGGCTCACCGCCCTGGAGGAACTCTCCGAGGCCCGGCTGGAGTTCGGCGACCCGCTGCTGCTCGGCGAGCTGTCCGAGCTCGTGGACCGCCACCCCCTGCGCGAGCGCCTGCGCGCCGTGCAGATGCGGGCCCTCTACCGCGCCGGACGCCAGGGCGAGGCGGTGGCCGCGTACGCCGGGCTGCGTGCGCTGCTCGTCGACGAACTCGGTCTCGACCCGGGCCCGGAGCTCGCGGCGCTGCACGAGGCGATCCTGCGCCAGGACCCGGCCCTCGCGCCCGCCGCAGCGGACGTCAGGGGCGGTGGCGGTACGGCCCTTCCGCCCGCGGATCCGGACCCGGCGGCCTCCCGCCCCGCGGCGACCGGCCGGGAGACGGACCCGGCGACGGACCGGGAGCCGGACCCGGCGACAGACGGCATGGCGGACCAGGGTGCGTTCCACCGCTCGAACCTGCCGGCCCCGCGGACCACGCTGGTCGGGCGGGGCCCGGCGCTGGATGCCCTCGCGGACCTGGTCCGCGCCGAGCACCTGGTCACCCTGACCGGGCCCGGCGGGGTGGGCAAGACCCGGCTCGCCCTGGCCCTCGCCCACCGCCTCGCCGACGACCCCGAGGGCGGCGCACCGGACGGCGCACGGTTCGTCGAGCTCGGGGCGCTGCCCGCCGGCGCCGACCTCACCCAGGCGGTGACCGCGGCGCTCGGCGTCCGTCAGACCGCGGTCCCGGCCACCGCGCCGTCCACCGCACTGGCCGCCGCGCTGCGCGACCGGCGGGCGCTCCTCGTCCTCGACAACTGCGAGCACGTGATCGAGCGGGCCGCCGACCTCGTCGCCGACCTGCTGCGTCACGCGCCGAAGCTGCGTGTCCTCGCCACCAGCCGGGAATCGCTGCGCCTCCCCGGGGAGACGGTGTATCCCGTCCCGCCCCTCGACGGCGCCGCCGCCGCACGGCTGTTCGCCGAGCGCGCCGCCGCGGCCGCACCCGGTTTCGCCCCGCGCCCGGAGGACGACGACACCGCCGACGCCATCGCACGCATCTGCCGGCGACTGGACGGCATCCCCCTCGCCCTGGAACTCGCCGCCACCCGCGTCCGCGCCATGGGAGTGCGGGAACTGGCCGCGCGCATCGGCGACCGCTTCCGCGTCCTCGGCTCGGGCCAGCGCGGCCTGCCGGCCCGGCAGCAGACCCTGCGTGCCGTGATCGACTGGAGCTGGGACCTGCTCACCCCGCCCGAACGGACCGTCCTGCGCCGGCTGACCGTCGCCGCCGGCGGATGCGCGCTGCCGGCGGCGGAGGCGGTGTGCGCGGAGGCGGGTGCCGGCGGCGACGGGTCCGGCATCGGCGGCGACGACGTCCTCGACCTGGTCGGCCGGCTGGTCGACCGCTCGCTCGTCGAGGTGACGTACACCGCAGAAGGACCGCGGTACGACCTGCTGGAGTCGGTGGCCGCCTACGCCCACGAACGGCTCCACGAGGCGGGCGACTTCCCCGCCACCGCGGCCCGCCACGCCCGCTACTTCCTGGACGTGGCCGAACAGGCCGAAGAGCATCTACGCGGACCGGACCAGCGGCACTGGCTCGCCCGGCTGGACACCGAGTCCGCCAACACCCGCGCCGCGCTCGACCACGCCCTGCGGGCCGGCGACCCGCACGACGCCGCCCGCCTGGCCGCCGCCCTGTGCCCCTGGTGGCTGATGCGCGGCCGCCTCCACGAGGCCCGGCGCGCCCTCGCCGACGTCCTCGCCTCCGCCCGCCTACCGGCACCCGCCGCCGCCGAACTCCGGCTGCTCCACGACGCGTTCGCCATGCTGACGGGCCACCGCCCGCCGGACGGCGACTGCCCCGAGGCGGACATCGACCGTCCCGACCGGCGGGGCCGCGCCCTGTGGCTGTTCGCCTACGGCCTCCACCACGGGGGCGACCCGGTCACGGCGCACGCCGTCGGCACCCGCGCCCTGCGCCACTGCACCGCGGCGGCCGACCCCTGGGGCACCGCCGCGGCCCGCGCCCTGCTCGCCCGGACCGCGCTGGCCGCCGGTGATCTGGCGGCGGCCCGCCGCGAGGGCCGCGCCGCGGCCGCCGCGTTCCGCGAACTCGGCGACGGCTGGGGCGCGTTGCAGAGCGTTCCGGTCCTCGCGGCCCTCGCCGAGATCGAGGGCGACTACGCGGACGCCGTCGCCCGCCA
>NZ_JAIQLH010000361.1 GCF_020037025.1 Streptomyces huiliensis
GAACTCGGCGACGGCTGGGGCGCGTTGCAGAGCGTTCCGGTCCTCGCGGCCCTCGCCGAGATCGAGGGCGACTACGCGGACGCCGTCGCCCGCCAGACCGAGGGGGCGCGCCTCGCCGAGGAACTCGGCCTGGCGGCGGAGGCGTCCAACTGCCTCGGGGGCCTGGGCCGCCTCGCGCTCCTCGCCGGCGACTGGGAGCGGGCCCGCCTGCTCCACGAACGGGCCCTGCGCACGGCGGCCGAGCACGGCCACCTGTACGGCGAGGTGTTCGCCCTGATGGGCCTCGCCCTCGGCGCGCGCCGCTCCGGCGACCTCGACGACGCCGAGCGCCGCCTGCGGGCGATGCTCGACGACTACCCGTCGTCGACCGCCGGGAAGCACCTGATCGAGGTGGAGCTCGGGTTCGTCGCCGAACTGCGCGGCCTGCCCGCGCGGGCCGCGGCGCACCAGGCGCGCGGCCTGGCCCACGCGCGGCGGCTGGACGAGCCGCGCGCCGTCGCCCTCTCCCTGGAGGGCACCGCCGGA
>NZ_JAIQLH010000362.1 GCF_020037025.1 Streptomyces huiliensis
GGCGACGGACACCATCCCGCCCTCACCGGCGAGCTCCAGCAGCGCCCGCGAGCGCAACGCCACCACCCGCGCGCCGTCCTCCAGCGACAGCCCGCCCGCCACGCACGCGGCGGCGATCTCCCCCTGCGAGTGCCCGACGACGGCCACGGGCTCGACACCCACCGACCGCCACAACTCCGCGAGCGACACCATCACCGCCCACAACACGGGCTGGACGACATCGACGCGCTCCAGCCCCGGGGCGCCCGGCACCTGCCGCAGCACATCGGTCAGCGACCAGTCCACGAACGGCTCCAACGCCCGTTCACACGCGCCGATCCACTCCGCGAAGACCTCACTGCGCTCCAGGAGCGGGACGGCCATCCCGGCCCACTGCGCCCCCTGCCCCGGGAACACGAACACCGGACCGTCGGCCTCACCCGAGGCCACCCCGCTCACCACACCGGCGGCCACCTCGTCGGCCGCCAACACACGTACTCCCGTGGCGAGTTCGTCGTATCCGTCTCCGATCACCACCGCCCGGTGCTCGAACGCCGACCGCCCCGACGCCAGCGACCAGCCCACCCGCCCCGGATCGGCGTCCCCGACCGCCTCCGCGAGCCGGGCGGCCTGCGCCCGCAGGGCCTGCGGCGACCGCGCCGAGACCACCCACGGCAGAACACCCGCCCCACCCCCGTCGGCGGCAGGCTCCTCCTCCGGCGCCTGCTCCAGGATGACGTGGGCGTTGGTCCCGCTGATGCCGAAGGCGGAGACGCCGGCCCGGCGCGGCCGGCCGTGCGTCTCCGGCCAGGCGCGGCGCTCGGTCAGCACCTCGACGCCGCCGGACGACCAGTCGACGTGGGTGGACCGCTCGGCGACGTGCAGGGTCCGCGGGAGGACGCCGTGCCGCAGCGCCAGCACGGTCTTGATGACGCCGGCGACACCGGCCGCGGCCTGCGTGTGGCCGATGTTGGACTTCACCGTGCCGAGCCAGAGCGGCCGGTCGGCGGGCCGTTCCCGGCCGTAGGTCGCGAGCAGCGCCTGGGCCTCGATGGGGTCGCCGAGCTTGGTGCCCGTCCCGTGGGCCTCCACCGCGTCCACGTCCGCCGCCGCGACCCGGGCGTTCGCCAGGGCCTCGCGGATGACGCGCTGCTGGGAGGGGCCGTTGGGGGCGGCGAGGCCGTTGGAGGCGCCGTCCTGGTTGACGGCGGAGCCGCGGACGACGGCGAGCACCTGGTGGCCGTTGCGGCGGGCTTCGGAGAGGCGTTCCAGCAGGACGACGCCGGCCCCTTCCGAGAGGCCGAAGCCGTCGGCGTCGTCGGAGAACGCCTTGCAGCGGCCGTCCCGCGCCAGCCCCCGGAGCCGGCTGAAGCCGACGAACGCGTCCGGGGTGGGCATGACGACGCTGCCGCCCGCGAGCGCCAGGGTGCAGTCGCCGGCGCGGAGGGCCTGGCAGGCGAGGTGCAGGGCGACGAGCGACGACGAGCAGGCCGTCTCGACGGTGACGGCCGGGCCCTCCAGGCCGAAGGCGTAGGCGAGGCGGCCGGAGACGACGCTGGTGACGCTGCCCGTCACCACGTAGTCGCCGATCTCGCGCGGGGCGTCCTGGGGGCGCGGCCCGTAGCCGTTGGTCATGGCGCCGATGAACGAGCCGGTGGCGCTGCCGCGCAGGGCCTCGCGCCCGAGGCCGGCCCGTTCGAACGCCTCCCAGGAGGTCTCCAGCAGCAGCCGCTGCTGCGGGTCCATGGCCAGTGCCTCACGGGGGCTGATGCCGAAGAAGCCGGCGTCGAAGCGGTCGGCCTCGTGGACGAAGCCGCCCTCGCGGACGTAGCTGGTGCCGAGCCGGTCGGGGTCGGGGTCGTAGAGGTCGTCGAGGCGCCAGCCGCGGTCGGTGGGGAAGCCGGAGACGGCGTCGCCGTCGGTGGCGACGAGCCGCCACAGGTCCTCGGGGGTCTCGACGCCGCCGGGGAAGCGGCAGGCCATGCCGACGATCGCGATCGGGTCGTCGTCGGGCGGCGGCGCGACGGGGGTCGGGGCGGCGGCCTGGATCTGGGCTGCGCCGAAAAGGAGTTCGCCGAGGTGACCGGCGAGGGCGAGGGGCGTCGGGTAGTCGAAGACGAGGGTGGCGGGCAGCCGCAGTCCGGTGGCGGAGGCCAGCCGGTTGCGGAGTCCGACGGCCGTCAGCGACTCGAACCCGAGCTCCTTGAAGGCGCGTTCGGCCCCGATGGCGTCGGGGGCGGAGTGGCCGAGGACGGCGACCGCGTGCGTCCGGATCAGGTCGAGCAGGGCGCGCCGGCGGTCGGCCGGGGAGAGCCCGGCGAGGCGGTCGCGCAGCTCGGCGCCCTCGCCGGCGGGTGCGGCGCCGGCTGTCCCCTCGTCCTTGGCCGGGCGGGCCCGCGGCAGGTCGCGCAGCAGGGCGCTGGGTCGGGCGGAGGTGAAGAGGGGGACGAAGCGGTCCCAGTCGATGTCGGCGACGGCGACGAACGTGTCGCGGTGGTCGAGCACTTGCCGGAGGGCGGCGAGGGCGAGTTCGGTGCGCATCAGGGGCAGGCCCTGCTCGCGGACGCGGCGGCGCCGGTCGGCCACGTCCAGGCCGTGGTCCTCCCAGGTGCGCACGGCGTCCTCCCAGACGCCCCAGGCGATGGTGGTGAGCGGGAGGCCGCGGGCGCGGCCGTGTTCGGCGAACGCGTCGAGGGCGGCGTTGGCGGCGGCGTACGCGGCGTGCTCGCCGCTCCCCCAGACGCTCGCGATCGACGAGAACATGACGAACGCGTCGACCTCGGCCGGGTCGAGGAGGTCGGCCAGGTGCCGGGCGCCGGCCATCTTGGCGCCGACGGCGTCGGCGAGGGCGTCGTACGAGGTGGTGTCGACGCGGTCCAGCTCGATGTGGGCGGCCGTGTGCAGCACGGTACGGACGGTGTGGCCGTCCTCGGCCAGTCCGGCGAGCAGCGCGGTGACGGCGTCGCGGTCGGCGAGGTCGCAGCCGGCCAGGGTGACGTCGGTGCCCGACTCCCGTAGCTCGTCCTGGAGTTCGCGCGCTCCGGGGGCGTCGGCCCCGCGCCGGCTGACGAGGACGAGGTGCTCGGCACCGGACGCGGCCAGCCACTGGGCGAGCCGCCGGCCGAGGACACCGGTGCCGCCGGTGACCAGGACGGTGCCGCGCGGCTTCCAGTCGTGGGCGGGGCGAGCGTCGCCCAGCGGCGCGGGGAGCATGCGGCGGGCGAACAGCCCGGCGGGGCGGACGGCGATCTGGTCCTCGCCGCTCTCGGCGGTCACGCCGCCACCCGCCAGCGCGCCGCAGAACCGGTCGAGCGTCCGCTCGTCCGGGCCCGGGCCGGCGGGCAGGTCGAGGAGGCCGCCCCAGCGTTCGGCGTGCTCCACCGCGACCACCCGTCCGAGGCCCCAGACCTGGGCCTGGACCGGGTCCGCCGGCGGGTCGGACGGGCCGGTGGCGACGGCGCCGCGGGTGACGCACCACAGGGGGGCGGTCACGTCCGCGTCACCCAGCGCCTGGACCAGACCGAGGGTGAGGAAGACGCCGGTTCCCGTGTCGGGGCGGCCGGACCACGGCCGGGAGTCCAGGGCGAGGAAGGAGAGCACGCCCGCCGGCTCCGCGCCGGAGAGGGCGGTGCGGACGCGGTCGGCCAGCGCGTCCCGGCCGGCGTCGGCGGTGGGCGGCTCGGCGGTGACGACGTGGACGCCGCGGGCCGTCAGGGCGTCGACGACGGCCGTCGGCCACGGGTCGTCCCGGTGCCCCTCGGGCAGGACCACGAGCCACGTGCCGGACGGCCCGGCGCCCTCGGCGCCGACGGGCTTCCAGCCGATCCGGTAGCGCCAGCCGTCCACGGCGTCGCGCTCGCGGCTCCGCCGCCGCCAGGAGGTCAGCGCCGGGAGGAGGGAGGCCACGGAGGTGCGCTGCTCCTCGTCGTTCACGCGCAGGGCGTCGGCGAGGGCGTCGGCGTCGCCGTCCTCGACCGCGCTCCAGAAGCCGGCCTCCGGCCCGTCGGCGGAGCCGGTGTCCTCCGGCGCGGTCTCCTCCAGCCAGTAACGGCGGTGCTGGAAGGCGTAGGTCGGGAGGTCGACGAGGCGGCGGGCGCCGCCCGAGAAGAGGGACGGCCAGTCGACGGCCAGCCCCTGGGTGTACGCCTCGGCCATGGAGGTCAGGAAGCGCCGCCAGTCGCCCTCGTCCCGGCGCAGCGAGCCGACGACCACCGCCGGGACGTCCGCCTCCTGCGCGGTCTCCTCCACACCCACGGTCAGCACGGGATGGGCGCTGCACTCGACGAACGCCCGATGCCCGGCCGCCAACAGACCCTCGATCACCGACCGGAAGCGGACGGTGCTCCGCAGGTTGCGGTACCAGTAGTCCGCGTCCAGACCCGCCGTGTCGAACACCTCACCTGTGAGGGTGGAGTGGAACGGCACCGACCCCGACTGCGGCCGGACATCGGCCAGTTCGCGCCGAATCCGGTCCTTGATGCGCTCGACGTGGGCGGAGTGCGAGGCGTAGTCCACCGGCACCCGCCGCGCCCGGATCTCCTCGGCCTCGCACCGCTCCAGCAGCTCGTCCAGCGCGCCCGCGTCTCCGCAGACGACCGTGGAGCGGGGGCCGTTGAGCGCGGCGACGGATATTCGTCCCTCCCACGCCGCGACCAGTGCCTCCGCCTCGGCGGCCGGCAGGGCGACGGACACCATCCCGCCTTCGCCCGCGATCTCCAGCAGCGCCCGCGACCGCAGCGCGACCACCCGGGCGCCGTCCTCCAGCGACAGCCCGCCCGCCACGCACGCGGCGGCGATCTCCCCCTGCGAGTGCCCCACTACGGCGGCCGGTTCCACGCCCACGGACCGCCACAGCTCCGCGAGCGACACCATCACCGCCCACAGCGCCGGCTGCACCACGTCCACCCGGTCGAGGCCGGGAGCGCCTTCCGCGCCCCGCAGCACGTCGACCAGGGACCAGTCGACGAACGGTGCAAGCGCCCGTTCGCAGTCGGCCATGCGTCCGGCGAACACCTCGCTGGAGCCGAGGAGTTCGACGGCCATGCCGAGCCACTGCGAGCCCTGGCCGGGGAAGACGAAGACCGGCCGGCCGAGGGTGCCGCCGGCGGCTCCGGTGACCACGGTGGGGGCGGCGTCGCCCGACGCGACGGCGGTGAGGCCGGCGAGGAGTCCGTCGCGGTCGGCGCCGATGACGACGGCGCGCTGTTCGAGGGCGGCGCGCCCGGTGGCGAGCGACCAGCCGACCTCCCCGGCGTGCCACTCGGCTTGGGCGGTGACGTCCGCGTGCAGCCGGGCCGCCTGGGCGCGGAGGGCTTCGGGGGTGCGGGCGGAGAGGAGCCACGGCAGGACGCCGGAGCCGTCGGCCACCGCGCCGGTGCCGGTGGGTTCGTCGATGCCGTCGGCGGGCGCCTGTTCGAGGATGATGTGGGCGTTGGTGCCGCTGATGCCGAAGGAGGAGACGGCGGCCCGGCGCGGGCGCCCGGCCTCGGGCCAGGCGCGTTCGTCGGTGAGCAGGGCGACGCCGCCGGCGTCCCAGTCGACGTGCGGGGTGGGCGCGTCGACGTGCAGGGTGCGCGGGAGGACGCCGTTCCGCAGCGCCATCACCATCTTGATGACGCCGGCGACGCCCGCCGCGGCCTGGGTGTGGCCGAGGTTGGACTTGAGCGAGCCGAGCCACAGCGGCCGGTCGGCCGGGCGTCCCTTGCCATACGTCGCCAGCAGCGCCTGGGCCTCGATCGGGTCGCCGAGCTTGGTGCCCGTGCCGTGCGCCTCCACCGCGTCGACGTCGGCCGGGGCCAGGCGGGCACCGGCCAGGGCGTCGCGGATGACGCGCTGCTGGGCCGGGCCGTTGGGGGCGGAGAAGCCGCTGCTGCCGCCGTCCTGGTTGACGGCGGAGCCACGCAGGACGGCGAGGATCCGGTGGCCGTTGCGGCGGGCGTCGGAGAGCCGTTCGAGGAGCAGGACGCCGGTGCCCTCGGCCCAGCCGGTGCCCTCCGCGCCGGCGGCGAACGAGCGGCAGCGGCCGTCCGGGGAGAGGGCGCGCTGCCGGCTGAACTCGACGAAGCCGAGGGTGTCGGTCATGACGGTGACGCCGCCGGCCAGGGCGAGGGTGCACTCGCCGCGCCGCAGCGACTGACTGGCGAGGTGGGCGGCCACCAGGGAGGAGGAGCAGGCGGTGTCGACGGTGACGGCGGGGCCTTCGAGGCCGAGGGTGTAGGCGATGCGTCCGGAGACGACGCTGCCCTGCCCGCCGGTCATCAGGTAGCCCTCGAGGTCCTCGGGGGTCTTGCGCAGCCGGGACGCGTAGTCCATCTGCATCACGCCGGCGAACACGCCGGTCCGCGTTCCGCGGACGGACGAAGGGTCGATACCGGCCCGTTCGAACGCCTCCCAGGCGGTCTCCAGCAGCAGCCGCTGCTGCGGGTGCATGGCGGTGGCCTCGCGGGGGCTGATGCCGAAGAAGTCGGCGTCGAACCCGGCGGCGCCGTGCACGAAGCCGCCCTCCCGGACGTAGCTGCGGCCGGGCGTGTCGGGGTCCGGGTCGTAGAGGGCGTCGACGTCCCAGCCGCGGTCCTCGGGGAACGGGGTGATGGCGTCGGTGCCGGTGGCGACGAGCCGCCACAGGTCCTCGGGGGACCGGACGTCGCCGGGCAGCCGGCAGGCCATGCCGACGATGGCGATGGGCTCGGTCTGCGCCTCGGTCAGCTTGCGGTTCTGCTGCCGGAGCTGTTCCGCCTCCTTGAGGGAAACCCTCAGCGCTTTGATGACTTCTTCGCTGGATGCGGTCACAGCTCACTCCGGGTGTCGGTTCCGTGCCGGTCAGTTGACGTCGCGTCAGTTCCCACTCGGTCAGTTGTCACCGAGCGCCACCCGTACGAGGCTCTGGAGGTCCATGCTGTCCAGGGGGTCGCCGTCGGCCGTGCCGCTCTCGCCGTCGACCATGTCGCCCTCGGCACCGGCCGGTTCGCCGGGCGGGGCCTGGGCCTGGTCGCCGACGGGGACGCCTGCGGCCTCGGCGAGCCGCAGCAGCTCCGGCAGCAGGCCGGCCTCCTGGAAGCGGGCCAGCGGGACGGACGCGAGGGCGCGGCGGAACTCCCGCTCGTCGGGGAGGCTTTCGGCGGGCCCGTCGGCGCCGTCGGCGGGGCGGAGCTCCGCGTCCAGGTAGCGGCCGACCGCGGCCGGGGTGGGGTGGTCGAAGATCAGGGTGGGGGGCAGCCGGCGGCCGGCGGCGGCGCCGAGCCGGTTGCGGAACTCCAGGGCGGTGAGGGAGTCCAGGCCGAGTTCCAGGAAGCCCCGGTCGAGGTCGAGGGCGTGCGGGGCGGCGTGACCGAGGACGTCGGCGAGCCGGGCGCGGACGAGTTCGAGGAGGACGCGTTCCCGTTCGGCGTCGGGGAGCCCGGCGAGCCGCCGCTCCAGGGGCTCTTCGCGGACGGTCTCGGCGGCCCGCCGCACGGGGGCCTTGACGAGTCCGCGGAGCAGGGCGGGGACCTCGGTCCGGGCGGCGGTGGTGTCCAGCCGGGCGGGTACGAGCAGCGCGGGCCCCGCGCGGCCGGCCGTGACGGCGGCGTCGAAGAGGGCGAGGCCCTGGTCGGCGGCCATGGGCAGCAGTCCCGCGCGGCTGAGGCGGCGGACGTCGGCCTCGTCCAGGTGGCCGGTCATGCCGCTCGCCTCCGCCCACAGCCCCCAGGCGAGGGAGAGGGCGGGCAGGCCGCGGGCGCGCCGGTGGTGGGCGAGGGCGTCGAGGAAGGTGTTGGCGGCGGCGTAGTTGGCCTGCCCGGCGGTGCCGAGGAGGCCGGCCGCGGAGGAGAACACCACGAAGTCCGCCAGCTCAAGA